>CAZFPO010000022.1:0-35088 GCA_964521105.1 uncultured Lentimicrobiaceae bacterium
TTTCCGGTATTTAATCCCAATCCTAAATACCCTGTTGTATTTATTGTTGAATTTAGGGTAGTAAAGCCATTAACTGAATATTGATTTCCAATTGCATAAGTGCCATTTAGTTTCATTCGGATTAATCCATTTGTTATGGTATATATTGGCGAATTAAACCCCGCTGCTGTGCCAAATATATTCGCACCTGTGGGAGTGGAACCATTACTATTATTTCCATTTCTTGACCACGATTGGCTTGAAGACGGGCTACTTAATCCTGTTGGCACTTGCTGAGCCTGTGCTAATGAAGCAAGGGCACAAAATATTACAAAAAGTATTTTTTTCATATTGTTGATTTTTTATCTCAACAATTGAAACGAACCATTTAAATTATAAATTTTCCCTTCTATTCCTTTTGCATTAATAGTATAAAAATACGCTCCTTCCGAACAATCTACACCTTTAAATTTACCATCCCAACCTTCATTTGGATTAATCCACGAATATAATTGCTGCCCCCATCGATTATATACAAATGCTTCAAAATTAATAATGGAGGTACAGTCAGCAATAAATAAATCATTAAAATTATCTGCATTTGGAGTGAAAATATTTGGTACTTGTATTTTTGATTCAACTTCTATTAAAGAAATTCCATCAATAAAATAGACCGCATAATCATCCTCCCATTCGGGATGAGTCCAAACATAATTGGTTTCTTCTGTCGAACGAAAATTTCCAATGGTTAAATAACATTCACCACCATTAGCAACAAAAGTACCTGAAATTTTTGTCCAATTTACAGTATCATCAAGTATTTGATATCTAGGACTTTCAATTTGGGGGATGGTTATAATTGGATTTGGGTCATTTCGAGATATTGCATAATCTGTAAATAATGCACCAATTCTATCAATGGCAATATTTTGTCGATCCCCCCTGCAAGCATAAAATTCAAAATAATATTCAGTATTATTTACTAAACATTCAATTAGTTTCGTTTGAATATATTCTCGATAATTGTCTGGTGAAATAATGCTAATATGAAGTGCAAATAATCCAGCGTATCCATTTCCATCAAAAGAATATTGATATCCTGAAGCGTTCAACGGGATACCAATAATATAACTGGGATTTGCACAAGTATTCATATAATCAGAAGTGCCTTGTGTTGGCATAAACCAATATTTACATTTTTCAAATTGAGGGTCTCCTGGAGTAGAATATGAGGTTGGACATTCCCAATATTCTTCAAAGCTACCATTGGGCACAAGGTTTTGTTGTGCAAGGGATGTGTTACACAGCCATGCAAAAAGGGAAAAGGGAAAAATAATATAAAATAACAGCCTATTCAATTGTTTTTGAATTTGTTAATTAATTTGTTTATAAAAATAGTAATTGATTGTTTACGGAGTTCAATCCGTAGTTGTTTTTTTAGCCAATGCATGTAGTATTATGGAGGTTCATCGCTATTGTGGCTGTTTGTACGGCGTTGTTTGGGTATTTTGTACATTGTTAAAAAATTCAAAACAATAAGCTTCTGGCATTTTATTTTTCTGCCAATGATAAAAATTGCTCTTTGTTTTGTACATGCCCAAATCATTTACAACATTGTTTTTGTGAATAATTTGGTTTGAGTAGTAAAAGATAGAATCCAACCTTGTAGCAGAACTTCTCCAATCTTTCGTCTCGGCATCTCGACTCCGCTCGATGTCCGAAAACAATCCCTCCATTCTTTTTTCCACCAATCTCGTAACAATCTTTCCAATCTCTCCCGTCTCGGCATCTCGGCTCCGCTCGATGACCACGAAGTCGAACTGCTCTCTCTCTCTCTCTCTCTCTCTCTCTCTACTTATATGCGAGATTTGATTAGAAAAATCAATTTTAAATACGTTGGTGTTCATAAATAAAAAATATATGCAAATATAAAACAATAAAATTTAAAAGTCAATAGATGTTATATTAAATTATAGTTAAATTGTGTAAATTATTGATTAATACAAGGTTTAATTTTTATTGCCTCAGTAAGTCGTCCTCCGACTACTAACGCAATTTTCGTATTAGTCGGGGGACGACTAATACCGTAATGTATTAGTTAGGGGAGGACTTGCACTAAAATTCATTTTTTTATAAAAATATTTAAGTACTTTGTCATAAATAACTCAAAAAGTCTTAATTTTGGAACAATTTAATAATAACGAAAAAAACAATTGATAATATGAAAGTTTTAGTTGTAGGAAGTGGATACGTTGGTTTAGTTACCGGAACTTGTTTTGCCGAAGTAGGAATTGATGTTAGGTGTGTGGATATTGATGAGCACAAAATAGAACAACTTAAAAAGGGAATTTCGCCAATTTATGAGCCTGGTTTAGAACCAATGATTGCACGTAATATGGAAAAAAATCGTTTACATTTTTCCACCGACCTTGCGGGAAGTGTTGAAGAAGCTGACGTAATATTTAGTGCCGTTGGAACTCCACCCGACGAAGATGGAAGTGCCGATTTAAAATATGTACTTGATGTTGCCCGCACAGTGGGAAAAAATATGACCAAACATGTTTTAATGGTTACAAAAAGCACCGTTCCTGTGGGTACAGCAAAAAAAGTTCGCAAAGCCATTCAGGAAGAACTGGATGCACGTGGACTAAATATTGAGTTCGACATTGCCTCAAATCCCGAATTTTTAAAAGAAGGCGATGCCATTAATGACTTTTTAAAACCTGATAGAATAGTAGTGGGAGTGGAATCGGAAAAAGCAAAGGAAATCATGCAAAAACTATATAAACCGTTTGTGTTAAATGGTCATCCTGTGATATTTATGGACGTTCCTTCCGCCGAAATGACTAAGTATTCTGCTAACGCAATGCTTGCGACAAAAATTAGTTTCATGAACGACATCGCAAATCTTTGCGAAATTGTTGGTGCCGATATAAATATGGTCCGTCGTGGAATAGGTAGCGATTCGCGGATTGGAAATAAATTTATTTATCCTGGTGTTGGTTACGGTGGGTCTTGTTTTCCAAAAGATGTGAAAGCAATTATTAAAACCGCTTCGGAATATGGTTATGAATTAAGAGTTTTAAAATCAGTTGAAGAGGTTAATGATGATCAAAAATCAGTGCTTTTTAAAAAACTAATGGCTCATTTCAATCAAAATATTATTGGTAAAACCATTGCTTTATGGGGATTATCTTTTAAACCCAATACGGATGACATGCGAGAAGCTCCGGCATTAGTTTTAATTAAACTTCTACAAAAAGCAGGTGCAAATGTGGTTGTATACGACCCAGTTGCCATGGAAGAGTGCCATCGTCGAATTGGTGATGTGGTAACCTATTCTAAAACTCAATACGAAGCTTTAGATAATGCAGAAGCTTTACTTTTAGTTACCGAATGGTCGGAATTCAGAGTACCTAACTATGATGAAATGAAAAAACGAATGAAAACACCGCTGGTTTTCGATGGTAGAAATATTTACGAAAAACGAGAGATGAATTCAATGGGCTTTGATTATTACTGCATTGGCATAAATACACATCAATAAAATCAAAACAATTATTGGTTTTGAAAACTATTTTATGAAAAAAAGAATATTAGTTACTGGCGGTGCAGGTTTTTTAGGTTCGCATTTGTGCGAAAAACTTCTAAATCAAGGAAATGAAGTAATTTGTTTAGACAATTATTTTACTGGGCAAAAAGAAAATATTGCTCATCTATTGGGAAATCCATATTTCGAATTAATACGCCATGATGTTACGATGCCTTTTTTTATCGAAGTGGACGAAATTTACAATTTAGCTTGCCCAGCATCACCCATTCATTATCAATACAATCCCATTAAAACCATAAAAACTTCGGTAATGGGAGCCATCAATATGTTGGGATTGGCAAAGCGAATTAGAGCAAAAATTTTACAAGCATCTACTAGCGAAGTTTATGGCGACCCATCGATACATCCACAAACCGAAGAATATTGGGGAAATGTTAACCCAATAGGCGAGCGATCATGTTACGACGAAGGTAAACGTTGTGCCGAATCATTGTTTGTTAATTATCATAAACAAAACGATGTCCGCATAAAAATCATTCGGATATTTAATACCTACGGACCGAAAATGCATCCAAATGACGGTAGAGTAGTCTCTAATTTTATTATTCAAGCATTAAGTGGAAAAGATATTACTATTTTTGGAGATGGAACTCATACCCGTAGCTTCTGTTACATGGATGATCTGCTAGACGGAATGGTTCGAATGATGAATACGCCAGATGATATTACAGGTCCAATAAATATTGGTAATCCGGATGAATTTTCGATAAATGAACTAGCTCATTTAGTAATTCGACTTACTAATTCATCTTCAAAAATTGTTTATTTGCCACTTCCATCAGATGATCCAATGCAACGAAAACCAGATATTACAAAAGCAAAACAAATTCTTGATTGGGAACCTAAAATTAAGCTAGAAGATGGCTTAATAGAAACCATCAATTATTTTAAAAAAATTAGATAATGATTGTGAAAAAGAAAGTCCTTGTAACTGGTTCTAACGGACAGTTAGGAAATGCCATGCAAGCCGAATGTCGACAAAGTGATTTCGATTTTATTTTTACCGATATCGAGACAATGGATATCACTTCTGAAGAAAGTATTCTACAAAATATAGACCTTTATAAACCCGATATTATTGTCAACTGTTCGGCATATACCGCAGTTGATAAAGCGGAAGAAGAAAATGATGTAGCTGCATTGGTTAATTCAACAGCTGTTGAAATGTTGGCGGATATCTGTTATCAAAAAAACATAATTCTAATTCATGTTTCTACTGATTATGTGTTTGACGGTCGAAATTTTCAACCGTATAATGAATCTGACACCACTAACCCGCTTTCGGTTTACGGATTAACAAAACTCAGAGGTGAACAGGCAATGATTTTATCTGGCTGTAATGGAATAATTATCCGAACATCATGGCTGTATTCTGCTACTGGAGCAAATTTCGTAAAAACTATTATAAAGTATGCTTCTGAAAGAGAATCGTTGAATGTTGTTTTTGATCAAATTGGCTCACCAACTTACGCAAATGATTTGGCTGATGCAATTATTCAAATTTTACCTGAGTGTATTAATATTTCAGGTGTTAATACCTATCATTTTTCCAATGAAGGTGTAAGTTCATGGTTCGATTTTGCTAAACAAATTGTTGAAATTTCAAAAATAAATTGTGAAATTATTCCAATAAAATCATCTCAATATCCTACCAAAGCTCAACGTCCATTTTATTCGGTATTGGACAAATCAAAAATCAAAACCGATTTTAATATAAAAATACCCTATTGGCAAGATAGTTTAAAAAAGTGTTTAGCATTATTAAATGGATAATCGTCAAGCAAATAGAGTGGCAACATCGGTGCTGGCAGCTTCATCAGAAGTGATGCGAGAAATGGGTGCTGGCTTACATTCGGATATTTATAAATATTGTCTTTATCACGAACTTATAAATAGAGAAATTGAAGTGCAGCTTGATTTTACAATTCCTGTTTTTTACAAACGTAATCCTGTAAATGTAAACTTAACAGCTAACTTATTGGTAGAAAATGCCTTGCTTGTCAATATTTATTCGCAAGAACTGATTTCTGCACAGGAAGATAGTTTAATGAAATCAGCATTAAAAATCTCAAAACGACCAATGGGATTGCTCATTAATTTTTATAATACTAATTTTATTCAATCGTTTAAAAAAATTACAAATCCAATTTATATTCAACAAAATAACGCATTATGAGTACCATTGATAGTATCATTATTGAACGAGCTAATGCTTGGTTAAGCGAGAGCTATGACATTGAAACGCGTAACGAAGTTAAAAAATTATTGCTCGACTCATCTACCGACTTGGTTGATTCGTTTTACCGCAATTTGGAGTTTGGTACAGGTGGTTTAAGAGGTATTATGGGCGTTGGTACTAACCGAATGAACAAATATACCGTGGGTATGGCAACTCAAGGTTTGGCTAATTACCTTAACATAAGTTTCCCAAATCAGGAAATTTCTGTAGCCATTGCATGCGATTCGAGAAATAATAGTTCTTATTTTGCTCAAGTAGCTGCTGAAGTTTTAAGTGGTAACGGGATAAAAGTATATCTTTTCGAGAAACTTCGACCAACACCTGAACTTTCGTTTGCAGTAAGATATTTACATTGTCAATCAGGAATAGTAATTACCGCTTCACATAATCCCAAAGAATACAATGGTTATAAAGTTTATTGGGGCGATGGAGGTCAGTTAGTTCCTCCTCATGATAAGAATGTAATTGCCGAAGTTCAAAAAATTACAAGTCCCGACATGGTTATTTTTAAGCCAAATGTAGATAAAATCCAAATAATTGGAAATGATATCGATGAGGTTTATTTCGACTTCATCCGTGGATTATCTTTGAATCCTGAAATCATCAGAAACAACAGTAAATTATCCATTGTTTATACTCCTATTCACGGAACTGGAATTATGGGTGTTCCTCAAATGTTATCAAAATTTGGATTCAATAATGTTCATTTATTGGAAAGTCAAATAGTGCCCGATGGAAATTTTCCAACCGTTAAATCTCCTAATCCCGAAGAAAGAGAAACCATGGCGTTGGCTATCGAAAAAGCCAAAGAATTAAATGCCGAACTCGTACTAGCCACCGATCCCGATGCCGACCGAGTGGGGGTTGCCTGCAAAAACCATCATGGAAATTTCGTGTTACTCAATGGTAACCAAACAGCTGCAATTTTATATTACTACATTTTGTCTCAATGGACAGAAAAAAATAAATTCAAAGGCAACGAATTTGTGGTTAAAACAATTGTTACCACCGAATTACTAAACGATATTGCTCATTACTTCAAGGTAGAATCATTTGATGTTCTTACTGGTTTTAAATATATTGCTGAAATTATTCGCAAATACGAGGGGAAAAAGAAATTTGTTGTTGGAGGCGAAGAAAGTTATGGATATCTGGTTAGCGATTTTGTTCGTGATAAAGATGCTCTTATTTCGTGTTGTATGATTGCCGAAGCCACCGCATGGGCGAAATCAAAAAATATGTCGTTGATGGATGTCCTCATCGAAATATATTTGAAATTTGGTTTTTACAAAGAAGATTTAATTTCAATTACAAAAAAGGGTAAAGAGGGAGCTGATGAAATAAAAGCGATGATGGAATCTTACCGCAATAATCCTCCACTTGAAATTAATCATTCAAAAGTAATTGAAATTAGAGATTACAAATTATCTGTTAGGAAAAATATCATCTCGGGACATGATGAAAAAATTGATATGCCAACTTCAGATGTAATTCAGTTTTTTACTGCCGATGGAAGTAAAATTACCGTTCGCCCTTCAGGAACCGAACCAAAAATCAAATTCTATTTTGGCATTAAAGTAGATCTATCGGATAAATCGGATTTCGACCGAGCAAATGAAGCGGCAACACGCAGAATTAATAACATCATCGCTTCCTTGGGTTTATAAAATTTATGAACTCCATAGAAATTTTAAAATTTGATTTTGCGGACACTGACTTATTTGAAAAAAGCATTGCCATTCGACGTGAAGTTTTTGTTTTGGAACAAAACGTTTCCGAGGAGCTCGAAATGAGTGATGACGGAACAGATGTGTCTTATTTTTTACTTTTTGAAAATAATAAAGAAGTAGCTACTGCACGATATCGTAAAACCGATTTCGGGATAAAAATTGAACGCATGGCTGTGTTGAAATCGCATCGTGGCAAAGGATTAGGCAACAAATTAATGAAATTTATTTTAGATGATTTGTCTGGCTCAACTTCCGAAATTTATCTAAATTCTCAAATTCAAGCAACTGCTTTGTATTTAAAAAGTAGATTTATCCCCAAAGGAGAACATTTTTATGAAGCAGGAATCGAACATGTGAAAATGGTTTTTCAAAAATAAAGTTGTCCGAAGTCTCAGTTGTCCGAAGTCTCAGACTTCGGACAACTGAAGCACATTAGCACATTGAATCATTGGCACATTGAATCATTGGTACATTAGCACATTGAATCATTGGCACATTAGCACATTGAATCATTGGCACATTTTCAAATTGCAATGGCAGTGTTTAAACAATAGGTTTCTTTATATCCTACTGATTTAGCAAATTCCATCGCTTCATGATGTAAAAGTCCATTTTCTGTTGGTTGATGTGCATCACTACTAATGCAAACTCTAATTTTTTTATCGAACATTTTTTTTAAAATTGTCAGAGATGGATAAAAGTCCGTGCAACGATTTTTATAAATTCCACGGTAATTAATCTCCACAATTATATCTTTTTTCTTTACTATATCAAGTGTTTCATCAATAAATTGTTGATACCATTTTTCGTCTTCAGAAAAAAACCTAGATTGATTGTGCATTTTGATTTTATCAATGTGTGCTAAAATGTCAAATTTTTCAATTTCAATCATGTTATTCATTTGAAAAAAATAAGCTTTTACTGCTTTTTTAATGTCATTTCCATACAGCTTAGATAGTCCATTATCAAATATTTCCCTTTTTGGACCGTCGATAAACCATAACTCTTCTGGATAGCTTTTACCAATCAAGTGTATTCCTCCGATAATATAATCCAAATTAAATTGTTTATTAACGGATTCAAAGGGTTCATTTAATTCAGGTATAAAATCACATTCAAGTCCTTTTAAAATTTTTAGTTGACCGTCAAACTTTTTTTGAGCTGCTTCAATTTCAAAAATATATTCATTCATTTTAGCAAGAGGCAACGAAAAGGAATTGTGAAAATTTAAAGGTGCATGTGAAGAAAATCCTATGATTGTAAAGGAGTTGTTAATTGATTTTTGGCAATGTTCTAAGATGCTACCATTTCCATCACAGAAATTACTGTGAGTGTGTAAATTATATTTTGTTAAATTTGTTTTTTTTGAGGCAACCATACAATATTTTTATATGTCTTATTAAGGATTAGTTAAATAATCAAAGTCAATAACAAAATATTAGCAAAATGAAAACAGGGCAAACGACTAGGCAAAGTTATTTTTGGGTGCTATATTTAGTGTTTATGATTATTATTTTTGGGTTGTTCTTTTTACTTCAATCTGTTTAAAATCATTCGCTAAGTGTTGTGTCTAAGTGTAAGTTAATATGATATTGCTCAGCAAATCTGGCATGAGCGGTATCAAATTGTATTGTCAGTATATCTAATTCATCATACGATTTTTGTATAAAGTAGTTTAAACTATCTATCGATTGGTCATTGTATTGTTTGTCAATGTCTTCTCGAAAAAAGATTATTTTTATACCATATTCCTTTAATATTTTTAAAGCACCGTTTAGGTAATTTAAAGTATTTTCTTTAAAATTATCTGCATTTTCAACGTCTTCGATTAATTCCAAATTTTTAATAGCTATTTCGGTTGTTTTTATTGCCGTTTGATGCGATTTCTTTAATTCAGTGATGTTGTTATTAGTTGCTTCAAAAAATTTATTCAAGGCTTCGGTTACGTCGTTGTATGAATTTAAAATTTGATTGTTGTATAATAATGCCATTTCGTTTTTGTCCACACTACATGAGGCAAATGCTAGAATAAATAGCAATAAAAAATAGGTGTATTTTTTCATAGTAAATGCTTTATGTGATGAATAGGTGGTTTGACATAGTTTTAAAAAATTCAATATTAGTTATCATTTGAGCAATAATTAAATCTATCTAATTCTGATTTTTTTAAATCTATCGCTAATATTGGTATGGTCGATAAAGTTTATCCGAACTGGAATTTTGTAAGTATCTAAAAGGCTTTTACAATGATTTTTGATAATGCTTCTAGCATTTGACGTATGTTTTTTGTCAAAATTGTTGTTTAATATAACATCACAGGCTACGTGCATTCCAGTAATTGGATTTTTTTCACCGTAAACAATACAATCGCCAACAATTGGACAACTAAGCAAAACAGACTCAATTTCTAATGGAAATGCTTTTTGTCCACCCACGTTTATCATATCGCTGTTTCGACCCAAAAAACGAATCCATTCCCCATTCACTTCAACCATGTCGCCGGTGTTGTACCATCCTTCGCTATCAAAAGGACTTTCTGCGTTTAAATAACCTAAAATTGAGCTATTGGTGCGGATAAATAAAATGTTGTCAATAATTTTATATTCATATCCTTCACCACCAATTTTTAGCCATAAGCTATCATCCGATTTTGAAGTAGTTTGCATTACGCCAAGCTCAGTTAAGCCGTATGTTTGTTTTAACTTTACATTCGGCATGATTTTGTTTAGTGCCTTTAATGTTGATTCGGGCATAGGTTCGGTGCCGTAGGTTATTATTTTTAACGAGGATAAATCGAAAAACTCATACGCTTTACTCAAAAGGATTAAGTTTAAAAAAGTAGGAGTGGAGGGAAGTAAGTCAATTTTATGTTGTTGGATAAATTCACAAACGGCATCTGGTTCACGTGATTCCATAAAACAAGCAGTGCCACCTTTCGACAAAATGTGTAATAATGTATTGATTCCTCCCCAGTGATCAAACATTAAAAATACTATACTTCTATAGGCTTTCCCTGGTTTCGAATATCTTTCTAACAACAAGCTAAAATCATGAATTGCTGCTTTGGGGGTTCCTGTAGTACCCGATGAAAAAATGATGATGCCTGGATGTTTTTTTTGTTTAACATTTGAAATAAAGAGGTGAGATGATTGATATCCAGAGTCTTGAATGTTTGGAAAATCAACAGTAAAGTCGATAAATAATTCGGCTTCCGATATTTGTATCCGTTCTAAAGTGTTTTTTGAATCTGCTGCAATCGGAACAATTATAGCATTTTTGCTGATTAAATAGAGCAACAAACTAACCGAATTTATCGAAAAATCGCTTTTTACTGCAACCACTTTTCCTTCGGGGGAAGTAACAAAAACCTTTTCCCACGAATTGATTTTTTGTTCTAAAAGGTGATAGCTGAAATATTTGCCATTATCAATAATCGCTAAAGATTCAGAATTTAACTCAAAATGTTTGGATATAAATGGGAGATTATTCATTTGTTAAACTGAAATGTTATTCAACTAGAAGCTTTTTGCAAAGATAAAAAAATCAAGAATGTTTTATGGCTATTTTCTTTTAACATTGGTTTAATTGTTCTTAATATGCTAAAATTCGCGATTCAGAAAATTTTACCCACACGGCGTTGTCCATTAAGAACTTTTATGAGTTGTTTACCAATAAAAGGCTTAATTTTATTTAAATAAATTTGTTGGTTATAAACTTTCATAACCGTACATAATTTATAATTTGTAAGACATGACTTACATAATTTGCAAATATACAAAATTTGTAAGGAATGACTGCGAAAAATGAAAATATTTTCTAATCAATGATTTTGATAAATTGTACATTTTAAATAAATCCACCAATTTAGAATGAGCATCAAAAGGGAATAATCTCCTTTTACTTAAAATTGTGATTAAAAACGTTTGTTTTTGAATAAATAGACAAAAAAACGAGTTCCAATTGCGATGTGCTTAAACGCTGTTCTAAACCAACCAAATTCCTTTGCCATGATTCCAAAACGCTCTTTTAGCGCTTTTGGGATATTGTTTTTCGAAAAACCATTATCCAAATATCGAGAAAGTATCAATTGTGAGTTTACAATTGATTTTGCTTTTTTCAAACCTTTTAAAACCCAATCGTAATCGGCTGCGATTTTATATTTTAAATTGTACTCGGATGCGATTTCGCGTTTAATAATAAACGATTGATGACAAACTACCAATCCGTTAAATAAACTTTGAGTGGTAAGATTTTTTGGAGTTTTTAAGCGACGAAGTCCAATTTCATTATTGTTTTCATCAATTATTACAGTTTCTCCATATAAAATATCTGGTGTAGAATTTTGTTGGATAATCGCTTCAATTTTTGATATTGTTTGGTTGTCATATATTTTATCACCCGAATTGATAAACCAAATGTATTCCCCTTTTGCCATGCGTATTCCTTTATTCATAGCATCGTAAAGTCCATTATCGGGTTCGCTAATCCATTGATGAATTTGGTTTTCGTAATTATGGATTATAACGAGTGTGCCATCAATAGAGCCACCATCAATAATAATATGTTCATAGTTTTTGGAATCCTGTGAAGCAATACTTTTAATGCTTCCTTCAAGGAATTTTACACTATTGTAAACAACAGTTATTATGCTTATTAAAGGTTTATTTGGCAAACTCATCTTTGTTTTTCTCGCTTATTTCAGAATACGCTTGATAGTATTTTTGAGCAATTTTTTGGTTGTTATATTCTTGTTCGACCTTTTGACGTGCTTTAAAGCCCCATTCTTGCAATTCGGGATTTTTGATGCAATATTGTATACCTTTAGCTAATGCCAGAGCTGAAATTTCATCAACGATAATTCCATTTTCGTATGAATCAACCATTTCAGGTATTCCACCAATGTTGAATCCGATGACAGGTGTTGCACATGCCATTGATTCCATAACAGTATTGGGCAAGTTGTCCTCTAAGGAAGGGAGAACAAATAAATCAGCCATGGCATATATATCAGTCATTTTTTCGGTGCTTTTAATCACTCCTAAATGATGGACAGGATAAGGTAAAATGGAAACATCAAAATTTTTGGCTTTTCCAAACACCACGATGTTTAATTGATTTTTTTCAATTCCCATATCAATTAAAATATTTAGTGCATCGACTAGATACGAAAATCCTTTACGCTTATCCTGAACATTAGCGGCTCCAAATAGTAAAAGAAACGGTTCATTGGTAATGTTCCATTTTTTACGAATAAGTTCCTTATCCTCAGGTTTGAACTGAGTTAATGATATGGGATTTGGAATTGAATTTATTGTAGCGGTTTTTAATAATGATGAGGAAGAAGCGACTGCTGCGAGCCATCGGCTACAGGTTATAATATTTAAGTGATGTTGGTCGAAAATATCTGATTTTTTATTCCAGATGCGGTTAGATAAATCGTTTTCTGACGGTTTTTTTAGCATAGGACATTCGCCGCAAGCTATTTTAAAATTTTTACACGTTCCAGCATAGTGGCAACCACCAGTAAAAAGCCACATGTCGTGCAATGTCCAAACAACATTTTTCTTTTTAGTGAGGATTTGATTAATGTTTTTGAGCGATAAAAATCCTGCATTTATCCAATGAATATGAACAATATCTGCCTCTTTTATCCACGAATGATTACTGATGTCAACGCCAATATTAGCCAATGAAAATGCAAAACGTACCGATTTGTCTTTTTCGTGAAACAGAAAAGTTAATCGCTCATAAACAAAACGAAAGAAAGATAATTTGCGTTGTGCCTTTGTGCTTCGAAATGGCTGTACTTGAACAAGTCGACTTTTTTTAGTCATTACCAACATTCGCACATCCACACCTTCGAGCGTCAACGCTTCCATTAAACGTTTGCATGCAATCGCTGCACCGCCTCCACTATCGGTTGTGTTTACTAGAACTACTTTCATTTTTGAGCTAATATTATGGTGTTGAAATATAAACTGCGTTTACGAGGTACTATTAGGCTTAGTATTCCCAATATAATTGTAAAAGGTGAAATGAAAATTAAATTTAGTAGAATATTAACGTATTTATTTTTTGTAAAAATCAATTCCCGAATAAAATTAATAAAATATTGGGATATAACCGCGAAAAAATGACCTGATTTTTTACTTTCGATGATCGAAAAACCATGATTTTTTAGCAGGTTTTCGATTCCAAAATGGGTAAAACGACAATTGTCGTAAGGTACTTCATGCTCTTCCCAGCTAAATGGAACGGTAACTAAAAAATAACCTCCACTTCGAAGTACTCGATATATTTCGGGTAAAATTTCATCGTGATTAAATACATGTTCCAAAACTTCGGAGCTGAAAACATGATCGAAGCTATTGTTTTCAAATGGGAGTTTTTTCCCATTATAGTAAAAATCAATATCTTCCTTTTCGTGATTGTGTCCTTCGTTTTCGATGTCAACGCCAATATATTCTTCAGCTTCGGAAAAAAGTGATTTATATGGTTTTTGTCCACAGCCAAAATCCAATACTTTTCCCTTTAATTTTACAATTTCTGGTTTTAATTTTCTGAGTAGCATCAAACGAACCATAAAAAATGGGTTTATGAACACACTCAAAAAAATGGGGTGAAATTGCTGTTTTTTATATATTTGAGTTAGGCTCATGTCTTATTTTTTTTCAAAAACTCCTAAAATAGTATGACCTTCAATTTTTGGATTTAATCCTTTCGATTTTTTATACCAAATGATTGGCAACATTGGAATAAGCATCATTTTAGCAAAAATATTGTTGCCAAAAAGTTTTATCATTTTTACATGATAATATGACCAAACATGAATTGGCGAGAGTGCTTCAAAACGAAAATCGATGGGTTTTAAATGTAAAACTTCAGCCACTTTAGTCAAACTTTCCTTGTCCCATAAACCCATGTGATGTGGTGGCATATTCAAGTGATTCATTGGAATATCACGAATAAACGATGCATTGTTTGGAACACTAAGTATAATCTTGCCTTTTGTTTTTAAACATTTTACAGCACTTTGCATAAAAGGCATTAAATCATTAATGTGTTCAAGCACTTGAAAGAAACAGATGACATCGTACGATTCGGGTTCTTTTTCAGCTACATCTTGTATGAATTTCACGTCCACATTTAAGCCTTTTTCTTGAGCAATTTTTGCTGCTGCTTCATTTAATTCAATACCGCGTCCATTGAATTTAGTTCCAAAACGATTTTTTAAACCTTCGAGAAAAGCTCCTCGTGCTGAGCCAATTTCGAGCAATGAATCGTCGGGTTTTATATATTCCAAAGCGGTTTCATGTTCCCATTTCCAAGCTAAATAATAACCTCTGGTATCTTGTAATTGTTCGTAAAATTTACCATCTCCCCAAATGTTAAACGGATAGAAAAAACGGTATTTTGTATCCACACATTCGTAAACCATTATATTTGAAATGCCTTCAAAAAAGCGACTTACATCGATGTTTAGTTTTGAATTGTAACGATAAATTAAAGCTTCGCACGAAATTGTTTCAATCAATTGTACATCACCTCCTGTTATGGGCGATGGAGGTTTTTCGGATGTTGTTACTATATCTTCGGAATTTACCATATTGATGCTAAATAAGTGAGGGCTTTTTTGTATAGTGATGGACTAAATATGGTTTTAAACGTATAATTATCTGCTTGCAAATTTATTTTAATTTCGGAAGGGTGAGTTAATGGAAATGTAATGGAGCCAAGTGGAAGATTAGCCATTTTGTTATTCATTTTTGCGGTATGAGTACTTTGATTTCCAAATCCTATGTTCGAAATAAGGTTTACGTTTGGTAAAATACTAATACCATTGCGACTAAAAATAGTGTAAGTCCATTGATAATCCCAAGTGTTTATTTCACCATTATATGCTTTTTCAAAACGTTTTAGCCAATAATTACGTGCTTTTTTGCTCGAAAAAATTTCATTCAAAAATCCTTTTTCTTTGTTTTCTGGAAAGGTATTCATGTCCACATCATAATGTTCCCAAACTCTTCTCCACGAAGCCCATCCCCAAATGTGATTGTATCTTGAAAAGTAGTAACTCGCTTCACCTTGTTTTTTGCCATTTTGAAAATTATCACCGCTAATGAGCATAATTTGCTCATCATCTTTATATTTTTCGAGTAATTCTTCGCAAAATGGAAAAAAACTAAGGTCGGGTAAACAATCGTCTTCGAGAATAATTCCTTTTTCCTCTTGATTAAAAAACCAAGTGATGGCATCGCTAACGGCATTTCGGCATCCTAAATTTTCGTCACGGTATAGTGTTTTTAGGTCACAATCCCAATCGATGTTCATTATTTCTCGGGTTTTTGGACAGTTAATTAAATCATTTTGATTTCCTTTTCTTGCTCCGTCGGCTGTTACGTATAACTTTTTTGGTTTAATAGCCCGAATTGCATTAAAGACCTCCTGAGTTGTATCAGGTCGGTTAAAAATGATAAACAAAATAGGCGTATCAAACATAAGGACTCAAATTTTAGTCAAAATTACAAAAAAATGAGTAATGCAGAAATGAATCAAAAATTTATAATTTTATTTTGAGTTTAATGTGAGTAGTTTTTATTTTAAAATGGTTCAAGGTGTTTTGTAAATTTGCCACTAAGGCACGAAGACAAGAAGTAGCACAAAGGAAAATTAGTGAAACTTGCTGTCTTGGTGTTTTTGTGGCGGGAAAGTGTTTTACAGTAAAGAATTTTTTTTATGAAATTTTGCTACGAAGGCACGAAGCCTCAAAGTAGCACATAGGAAACTTTGTGAAACTTGCTGTCTTGGTGTTTTTGTGGCGGAAAAGTGTTTTACAGTAAAGATTTTTTTTTATGAAATTTTGCCACGAAGGCACGAAGACACAAAGTAGCACAAAGGAAACTTCGTTAACCTTACTGCCTTAGTGTATTTGTGGCTGAACGTATTTACTCTCTATAGGGGAAGCTACGCACTCATTATTTTTTTCACAGTGTATCACTGATTGCTTCGCAATATCATTGTGTTTCACAGTGAAAAATACCGATTAATTTGTTGCTCAGATCCGCCAGAAGTCGGAATAGAATCTATATAATTATTTTGATACCTGCCTTTAGCAGATAATCCAATACTTCACTTTTTCTATGTTTGGTTTGATGTCTGAAAACAAAACAAGTAATTTTATCATTATTTCAACAAAACTGCTATTTTTTTGTTTTACTTAATAAATCAAATTAACTTTGCAAAATGATTAAAGTCGTACGGTTTATCGGAATTAGTTTTATTACAATACTCTATTGTTTTGCAATTGGTGTTGTTGATGTTGCTTCGGGCAATTCGATTAAACCGAACTATTTTAATAATGAGCAGCAAAGTTATTTTACCTTAGTAAAAACAAACCTTTATTGTCATAAATCGCAAACGGAGCAATCTGTTAATACAATAAATAAAACCCCAAGCTCATATTTTCAAGATAGGTTTAGTAAGGTTTCAGTTGTTATTGAAAATTCACTACGATTTTTTGAGTCTAAATATTCTCAATATTGTTTTTTTAGTGGAAATTTTCTGATTCGTTATCGAAAATACAATTTTTTATTTCCTTTCCATTATTTTTGGTAATACTCTTTTTTTTTTCAAGTTTAAATAGAGTTTTAATAAGTTCTGAAAAAGCAGAACTTAAATTTAATTATTAAAAATATAAAAAATGGATACCAATTCGATAGTAATGGGGGTTATAATATTAGCCCTTTGTGTTGTGCCAATAGTAATATTTAGCATAATCAGTAAAAAGAAAAAGAGTAAGCGTTTGCAAGATTTTAAAAATAGTGCATTTGCACAAAATTGTAATATTACTAAACACGAAATTTTAGGAAATATAATTCTTGGAATTGACGAAGTTTCAAATTCAATTTTTTTCACAAAGCGAGTCAAAGAAACTATTTCATCTCAATTGGTTAATCTTTCTGAATTTCAGAGTTGTAAAGTGATTAATTTAGGAAGAGTTGCAAATAGTTCAACAATTGTTGAGAAATTAGAATTAAATTTTTATCCTAAAAATAAAAATAATTCTCAGCAAGTTTTAGTATTTTATGATTCTGATGTTGATGGCATGTCTTTAACTGGGGAGTTGCAGTTGATTGAAAAGTGGGAAGGAATTGTTAATTCAAGAATAAAATCGATGAAGTAATTTTATTTCCTTTGGTGGTGTTTCGACTCAATGAAATGCCATCAAGGGTTCCTTGGTTTTATATACGTTGAAAATACAGAGTATTTATCAATGAAAGAAACTGTTTTTTTATCATAATTAGCAACGAATGCACGAAGTCCACCAAGGCGGATAAATTTACCAGCCGTGGCTGGGCACAAAGATACAAAGTAGCACAAAGAAAATTTCCTGAAACTTCGAGTCTTGGAGTCTTTGTGGCTGAAAAGTATATACTCTTTTTAGGGGAATCCAAGCTCAAATGATTTTTTTTTACGCAGTGTTCCACAGATTGCTTCGCAATATCACAATGTTTCACAGTGAAAAATCATGGAAACAAAGTGGAAATCTGTGTATACTCTGTGGAACATAGTGTAACTCTTTATTTGAAATCATAGTATGTTGCACAGAAATAGATAATTCTTTTGTGCCAAAAAATCGCCACGGAGGCACAAAGATACACAAAGAAAACTTAGTGAAACTTAGTGTCTTGGAGTCTTTGTGGCTGAAATAAGATTTACACCGTGTTTCAAAGATTGCTTCGAAATAGTTAGTCTGCCTTTGGCAGGCACAGTGTTTCACAATGAAAAATAATGGAAACACAGTGGAACTCTGTGTATACTCTGTGGAACATAGTGTAACTCTTTATTTGAAATCATAGTATGTTGCACAGAAATAGATAAATCTTTTGTGCCAAAAATTTGCCACTAAGGCACGAAGACACAAAGAGGCACAAAGGAAACTTAGTGAAACTTACTGCTTTGGATTTTTTGTGGTAGAATTCTTTTTAAACGCATCAAAATAACTCGGGATATTATACATCGAATTCATCATACATTTAAAATTAGCTCGAGAGTGCGGATTGAATAAATCGACCAGTAAAATTGAAATAAAAAGAGAAATAATTGATGCCCAAACAGCACCTATTGAAGCGTAATGGGGAATAAAGATGAAATTTAAACCGATATTTAAGCCAGCTCCAACAATACCTGTAAGTAAAAAATATTTAAAGAGTTGATTGTTCGTGATATACAGTGTTTTTGCAACACCATAATTGACAAATACGAGTCTAATTGACATCAGTCCCATTAATAGACCAGCTTGCTCGTATTCAATACCGTATAATAAAACAACCATCCATTTGCCAAAAATAAAACACATGGCAATGATTAAGACGGAAACAATAAACATCAATTGATACACTTTATTCATTTTAAGTAAATATAGTGCTTCGCTTTGTTGTTTTGCTAATGCAATTTCGGGTGCAACAGTGCTTTGAATTATCATTGGAATAAATCCGAACAAAGCAATTAGTTTTGCTGCAGTAGAAAATTGTCCAAGCTCATTTTCATTTATCCAGTCACCTAAAAACACTTGGTCGATGTTTTGTTGCGTAAACATCATAATGCTTGTAAGTATTAATGGCCAACTTTGGTTTAATAATTTTTTAGCAGTCGTGAAATCCAATTTCCATGTTTGAATTCGCTCCCCGCGTTTTTGAAACCAATAAAATAAAAACAAAGCACCTAATGCATTTTCGATAAATTGCATCCAAACAAACCATTCAAGAGATAAATTATTTAAAATCAATATGATTTTAATTCCGGCGCAGCTAATATAGCCAATACTTTTTGAAAAAACTGTATATTTTGAGTTTAATTCGGATTGATTAAATAAATCAATGGCATCAAACGCTAAAAAGATATTTGATGATGCAATTATTAGGACGTAATAAAGCATTTCGATATCATCTGGACGACGAATTTTAATGGCAATTGCACACAAAAGAGTCATGAAAATTGCCCCCAAAAGTTTAACCATAAATGATGCTCCGAGATGCTCATTTTTCCTGAGAGGATTTGTTACAATATCACGTACAACAATACCGTCGATTCCTAAATTTGCAATAGGGGTAAAGATGGTTACAAAGGCAATAGCATAGTTCCAAATTCCAACATTTTGTGGTCCAAGATATCGATATGCCCAAATGTTGACAGCCATTACAACTGTCATTTTTAAAACTTTATCGAAAAATAGCCAAGCAAAGTTTTCGGTCATTTTTTGCATCCCGTCTCTACTTTCGATTTTCTTTAAAATGATAGTTGGTATTAATTTTCTTAAAATTATTGGAGCCATTTAATAATTTGTATGTTATAATGCTGATGCAAACGTACATATTTTTTAGGACGAAAAAAACACTGATAGGAAATTTCCTGCCAGTGTTTTAAAATATAAATATTTCTAAAATATTTATTTGGGTTTTGAATTATTGTTTACAGCATTATTATTTGTTTTTACCTCTTTATCTTTACGATTGTTTTTCTCTTTTACCCATTTGTCATATTGTTGTGGGGTTAAAATAGTTTTTAGCTTTGTTTCAAATGTGTTTCGAATAGTTTGTAATTCTTTTCCTCTTGCTTTTGATTGTTCCTGTGTGAGGTTGCCCATGTATTTTTTTAGCACTACATCAATTTGTTTAATTCGTTCAAGAACGATATTATAAACTTTAACTCCTTGGTCGGAAGTAAGACTTAATTGAGTCGTAAGTCTATCCGTTTCTTCTTTTGCTCTGTCTTCTGGGGTTCTAACTGTTTGTGCGTTAAGTGTGCAAAAAAACAGTAGAATGCTTAATGTGATAAAAAATGTCTTTTTCATAATGTTTTGATTTAATGTTTTTAGCAGCAGTTAATAATATTATATTTACAAAGATAACACTATTAATAAAATATTAAAAAATATATTTTGTTAAATTCTCCATAAAATATTTAAAATTTTCGAGTATTTTATAGTTTATTATTTTGCATAATAGAATATGTAGACAACTCATTTATTGAATTTTATTAAGGACAATATACTGATTTAAAAAAAAAGGATGCTTTAGGAGTTTAGTTTAAAGCACCCTCTTTTAAAATAAAAAAAGAATTTTATTTTTTCTTTGGAGTTGTAGCTCCATTGTTTGGGTTTGTTAGACCTGTGCCAACAGACGTATCAATAATTTTGTTTCCATCTTTTAGCCATTTTTCGTACTGTTGTGCTGTTAAAATTGCCTTCATTTCTTTGTCAAATGAGTCATTTATGCCTTTTAATTTGCTAATTCTTGCTTTTTTTTGTTCCAGAGTTAAAGTGCCTTGATAGTTAGCCGATATTTCATCTAATAGTTTTAATTTAGTTAATACTGCATTATAAACTTTGGGCTTTTGTGGCGATGTTAAACTTAATAATGTTGCGAGTTGGTCGGTTTGCTTTTGTGCTTTTTGCTCAACTGTTTGTGTTGTTTGTGCCGAAATACTGCTCATGAGTACCACAACACATAATAAAGTTAAGATTTTTTTCATGTTAATTTGGTTTTGTTAATAATTAAGAAATATATTTTCAAAGTTAATTTTATTTTTGATTATAAAAATATAAAATCACAAAAAATATTGCATAAATCAAGCCAAAACTTAACAAAAGTTAGTGAGACATTTGTGCAAATTTAAAAATTACAAGATTAAGGCGGTTTTTTAATCAAGATGTGAATCCATTTATATTGTTTAAATCAATAATATTTTTTTAATTAAATTATTCTTAAAATGAAAAATCAGGAATATAAAATAAAAATTGTATTTAATAAAAAAATGTTTTATTTTTGAAATCTAAATCGTTTAATCCAAATTTTTATGAAAAACTTATACCTTTTTTTAATAGCGATGATGTTTTCGTCGCTTACTTTTTCGCAACAACACGTTTCCAAAACAATGCAATTTGGTGGTTTAACACGTCAATATCTAGAGTATGTTCCTTCCATTTATACTGGTTCTAGTCCAGTTCCGCTTATTATCTGTTTGCATGGATTAGGCGACACTATGGATAATTTTAAAAACATTGGCTTAGATGATGTTGCGGATACCGCAAATTTTATTGTTTTAACTCCTCAAGCTATTAATTCCATTTTAGGAACTGCTTGGAATTCAGGAGCAAGTCAGGGAGGGATGCAGCTTAATCAAAATGTGGACGATGCCGGTTTTATTATTGCCTTAATTGATAGTACGGCAGCTCTCTATAACATTGATAAAAAACGGGTTTATTTAACAGGATTCTCTATGGGTTCGTTTATGTGTCACCGCATGGCTTGCGAACATGGCGACAGAATTTGTGCTATAGCCTCTGTTGCTGGTACCATAGGTTCTGCTATTCAATGTAATCCTTCTCGACCAGTGCCTGTTATTCATTTTCATGGTACTGCCGACCAAACTATTTCTTACACCGCTAATGCTTACGGATTGAGTGTGGATACCTTGTTAAAATACTGGATTAGTGTTGACGGTTGTAATCCCGATCCAATTTTTGAAAATATGCCTGATGTTGCTTCGGATGGTTTTACGGTTGAACACTACGAATACAGAGGTGGTAATAATGGTACTAGAGTAGAACACTATAAAGTGATTGGTGCGGACCATCAATGGATTTATACTCCAACTAATGACATTGACTATACAACCTTAATTTGGAAATTTTTATCCAAATTTACGTTAACTCAACTTGGAACTTCAGATTTTGCTACAGATATGGTTGAAATTTTTCCTAATCCAGCCAATAATTCAATAACTGTTTCTCTTCCAGATAATAATTATAAAATAAAAATTATCTCAGCAGATACTAGATTAGTTTATCAATGTAATGCTAAAGAAAATAATACAGAAATTAATATCTCAAATTTACCTGCTGGTTTGTATTTTGTAATCGCAAATAATGCGAATAATGGAAATCAATTGGTTCGTAAATTAACAGTTGTAAAATAAATAACTAAAATTAAAAATCCGCAATATCTTTTTGATGTTGCGGATTTTTTTAAGCTTCAGTTAGAAGATTTAAAATACTGTTTTAATAAATTACGGTCACTGTTCCTGTTATTCGTTTAGTAACATCATCTCGTAAATCAATTACAAAATAATAGGTTTCGGGAGGTACAAATTTGCCACCAGGTCCTTTTCCATCCCAAGGTTTATATTCTCCAATGGATTCATAAACAATTCCACCCCAACGATTGAAGATTTGTACTAGCATATTGGGATATAATTGGGAAAAACGAATATTCCATTCATCGTTTATTCCATCGCCATTTGGACTAAAAGAAGACCAAATTTCCCAACATTGTTTACAATTTGGAAAAATTTCAAACGATTGAATGTAAGCACAATTATTATCATCGCTTATGGTTACAGTGTAAATTCCTGAATTTAAATTCATAATGGAATCATTTACCGAAAAATTTGACCAAGCAAATTGATAAGAGCCGTATCCCCCTGTTGGATATACTGCAATTAATCCATCTTTTAATAATTCACATGAACGCTGTACAATAATGGAATCAATAACGATTGGATTAGGTTGAGAGATGTATATGCCGTCATGAGTTATTATGCAGCCGTTTGCATCGTTTACTATCACATCATAATTTCCAGCTGGTACGTTAATAGTAGAATCAATAGCTCCATTTGACCATAAAAATGTATAGGGAGGTGTCCCACCAGCAACACTTAATGAAATTATTCCTGTTGAGTCGGCATAGCAAAGCACATTCGAAAACAGATAACTCGAAACCAATGATTGAGGTTGACTAATCGTTACCGAATCGGAATAGCTGCATAAATGATCATCATAAACGGTAATAAAATATTTTCCGGCAGGTAGATTCCCAAAATAATTGGTGTCCTGAGGTGTTCCATTATTTAACACATACGAATATTCCGGAGTTCCTCCAGTCATTTCGATGCTTATCGAGCCATTTAGAGAGTCGTAACACAAAACTTGGTTCGTCTGAATCGTGAAAAATGGTTTTTCATAAATTTCAATATTCGAGGTAGTGCTGTCGATGCAACCAAAAGCAGATTGAACTTTAAGTTTAATCGAGTATGAGCCATTAATAATGTAAGAATGATTTGGATGGAAGTCATTGGATTCGTTGCCATCGCCAAAATTCCAATGAGCACTCATCGGAATATCATCCGAAATAGAAGTATTTGTAAATGCAATGTTTTCCGACATGCAGTTTGGTAAGGCAATGAAACTCACTATAGGAGGAACATGAATGGTCAGCGTATCGAACGGAGTAAAAGAGTAACCGCAATAGGTGTTAACTCGGCAATAATAAGCACCGGTATCGCTAAGCGAAGTGGATGGAATAAATAAAATACTGTCGGTTTCGCCCATTAAAATTCCGTTAGGACCAAACCATTGATATCCGAATGGAGTTACGGTATCTAATATTGCGGTAAAAGTGGCAGGTTCGCCCAAACAAATTTCAACATGTCCTAAACTATGAATAGGGACAAACCAATTGAAATGGACATTTTTTGAAATGGTTGATGAAGCACCGTTGCATCCAAGTGCGTAAACTACGATGGTTGCGGTTTCTCTAAAATTAGTATCCCAAAGCACATAACCAGTGGACGGATTAATAGTACTCATTCCAGCATTTAATATTTGCCAAACATACGAAATGGCATTTTCGGCAAAAGTTGTGTATTGCGAAAATCCAAACCCTTGACAACGAATAGAATCACCGTAAATTTCAGTTGGATTTCCAACGGCTAATAAATTGGATACTGGATGGGTTAAGGTGTCGGTAGTTCCACACGCAGAAGCAATGTATAAAATGTTGGCAACACCCACAAAAGTTGGATTCCAGCTAACTAAACCCGAAATGGAATCCATAGTTCCAGCTTCCATTGGTGAAATTTC
Source organism: uncultured Lentimicrobiaceae bacterium (assembly GCA_964521105.1). Taxonomy (GTDB): domain Bacteria; phylum Bacteroidota; class Bacteroidia; order Bacteroidales; family WCHB1-69; genus JAQUGA01. The sequence continues at coordinate 24,483 of CAZFPO010000022.1, forward strand.
CCATCGCTTGGACGTTTCGTTTACGCTATTTGCACTAAACATATTCCAACCAGCACCCGAACAACGGCTTGATATTCCAAAAATTGAAGTGGCAGGTTCATAAATATTATTTATGGTTATGTGAGCAATGGAAGAGCTTGTCGTTCCGCATGAGTTTGAAACCGTACAATAATAACTGCCACTATCAGCCCAAGTAATACTCAAAAAATCAAGTTGGGGAGTAGTTGCACCATTTATTAAGCCATTTGGACCATACCATTGATAACTTATTGGCATATCGCCAGTTGCAATTACACTAATACTAAGCGGATTATTTAAACATGCTTGAACTGATAAAGGTTGTTGTGTAATCGAAATTTGTTTCTTCACACGAACAAAAATCTCGTTACTCCATGCTTGACAATTTGGAACAGATTGTATAAGATTTACACTAACATATAAGGAATCGGTTAAGCCAGAAATTTCAATAAAAGCATCTGTTGTAGATGTGTAGAATACTGGAGGCAAGGTTGGGTCTAAACGAAGATACCAATTATAAATATTTGTACCACTCCCACCAATGGTGGTTGCGGTGATAGTAAGTGTTTCTCCTTCGCAAATTAAATTATTGCCATCGATGGTTACAACGGGACTATTAAATACATTTACCGTTACACAACTTGAAGTATCAAAACAATTATATCCTGATTGTTGAACCAATAAACGGAAATAATCGCTTGTTGGTTGATTGTAAATATCTGTAATTAAGCTTGCTTGATTTTCGCCAGAGATGTTTTGCCATGAATTGCATCCAGCATTGGAATGTTGCCATTGGAAAGTATTATTTCCATATCCGTCCACCACATTTGCTAAAAATTCTACATTTGTTCCTTGACAGATATTTTGATCGGTTAATCCTTGAATTTCGGGTTGAGCTTGAACTAACCAAGCAAACCATTCCCAACCCGTTGAAATACAACCAAACCCTTCTGCGATTGCTCGTCCACGAATCCATGCCATTCCTATATTTGTTGGCGTAGTGCTATTTCCATTTGCCCAACCAATTTGTGTTGGAGCTTGATACTGAAATTCAAAATTAAATGGAACTCCCGGTAAAGTGTCGACGGTTAAACTCAAATTTGCACCTAAACAAATTCCATCTTCAAAAGGATTTCGAATAAACGATTCTCGGGTAATTTGAGGATGAATTATCCAATTGGCATAAGCTGTGTCGGAATTTATGATGTAACCACTATTATTACAGGATAATTGATATGCTCTTAATTGGATTTCAGATAAGCCTAATGTTGGAATATCGCTGTTTGAAATGTAATTAGTCCATGCGGTCCATGTTGAATTGGTTCGGGTACGATATTCAAAATGATTAGAACATTGGGGTAGTGAATAATAAAAATTAATTCCAGCATTAATTGGTAGTCCTTCACAAATATTAATTTCATCAGGATTTTTCAAAATGGTTGGGGCATCTAATACCTTTACAACAATAGAATCGGTAGCCGTACATCCAGCATTTGCAGTAGTAACCGTAACATAATACCGATTAGACATGGTGGGATTTATTTGAAGTGGATTTCCAACAAATCCATTGCTCCAAACTGCAGTTGCAAAACTTCCTTGAGCACTTATGCTAACTGCTTGATTTGGATTAACTACCATGTCAGGGGGAAGGGAAACAGAAGGAACTTCAATATTAATATTAATTGTTGCTGGAATTGATTGGCATCCTATCACTCCAGCTAAAACTGAATATTGACCACTTGAATTTTGTGTTGCATTTGGAATAATTACCATAGATGAGTTTGCTCCAAAGTTGTTAGGACCGGTCCATGTATATGTGGCATCACTAATTGAATCTGAAAATAATTTTATAGTATCACCAATACAAAAAGCATTATGTGGTGAATGATTGGAAGTAATGCTAGTTATATCAAAATTTTTAAAATCAGAGAAATACCCGTAACTAGCACCATTCGTGCTATTCCCTTCCAAAATACCAACATGAAACAATCCATTTGTATTTTTGATTACACCTGTTGAATTAATGGGTAAAACGGAAGTGTTTATTGTCACTTTGGCTGCTTTCCATTCATTATTTGTTCCAGGCACAAATGAAAAGCTTGAACCATTAATGATAGTTGAACTGTTATTAAATTGAAAGAAATTTTCATTTCCGCTTTTTGTTAATAATAGTAATTGAAGAGTCCTATTTGTTGTTCTTCTATATGATACTGCTTTTGAACCGGTGCATCGAATAGTAGGGATTATTGCTGCGCCAAGTTCATCCTCATACCCAGTAACTTGTAATACATAAAAACTCTTAGTGGATTTTATATGAGTGTAATTGCTTGAAATGCTTAGTGCATAAGTTTGTCCTTCATTTAAAGTTGTAGTTGGAGTAGTACTGCCGGCTACATAAATGGGGGTATTATTTTCAATAGCTGTTATGAAAACTTTTTCATAATTTGAGAGAAGATCGCCTTTAATAATTATGTATTCATTACCAATTTTATCAATTGGAACTATTTGATCGCCTATCAAGTCAGCGGCATCACCTGCATGAACTAAATCGTCAGAGTATGTAACTGCAATTTTTTTGTCCGCTGAAATTTTAGAGCCATTTAAGTGTTGGTTAGGACTTTGACTCGTTGCAACACAGCTAAATGTTTGCCCTTTATTTATAGAAATTGAAAAAGGAGAATTTGCAGGATGGCCAATTATTGCAGCTTTTGGTGTGATGGTGATTGTAGTGTTATCTTCTGTTGCAACAATATCAAAAGAGCTATACGGCGTAGGTTGATAATTGAAAAAACTTGCATTGTCGAAAAAATTTTGAGAAGGTATATAAAAATCATAACCCAAAGCACTTTCTCCTTTTAAAGTAAATAATTCTGGTGTTGCTGTATTATAAGTGCTCACAACTTCATAATAACAATTAATAGGTGCAGTGGATGTTATAAGAATTCCTTTGTTAAGTGGTTGGTTTGCAGGTCTATTTTCTATATTGTCAATCAGAGAAGTTATGTTATAAGATACGCTAGAATTAGCAGATACATTTAATGTAATTGAGTTGATTGATTGATTCGCAGGAAATGAAATCGTAACAATTGCACTGCTAGAGGTTGTTGTAAAGTGAAAATATATTGGTCTGTCAAACCACCAATTATATGTTTCGTTTGAGCTAACCTCAGGTGCAACAAACCAAAATGTTTGATCCACTTGTGATTTAATTTTGGGAAGCCAAATGCACAACAAAAGAAAAATTATTAAAGTTTTTTTGATATTAAATTTAATCATATATTACTTTCTTTTAATCGCAATAATATTTTGGTATTGAAAAATTTCATTAGCAGTTGAGTACTCTTTTAGATGAATTAATTTTTTAGAATCCAAACGATAAATCTCATAATTATCATAGAGGATATTATAAAAATCTTTTAAATATGTTCTTGAAATTACGTTCATTTCATTGAATTCGAATTGAATTACTTCAATCGCTTTCGATTTGATTAAATTGCTAGCACCTGATAGAACACTATATTCATGACCTTCTGTATCTATTTTAATAAAATCAATCTTTGCAATTTGATGTTCGCTACAAAACTCATCTAATGTTTCTAAGTTTATCTGAAAAGAAGAAATACTATTGTCATTATGCAAATCAGACATAACATCTTTGTATAACGAAGCATGTTCACTAATTTCATCCGATTTATAACTAAATATTTCTGAAGTGCCCTTTAAATTACTAAACCCAATTTTATAACAGTGAATAAAATTGTTATTCTTTGTGTTTTCTTTTAATAAATTAAAGGTCAATGGATTAGGTTCAAATGCATAAATTTTTGAATTTGGGAAAGCGTCCACTAATGTATGTGTGTAATTTCCAATATTAGCACCAACATCAAAGATAGTAAGATTATTTTCACCTTTAAAATATTTAGGGAGAAAGCGTTTAATTAAATAATCCTCACCGCTAAATTTATTATTTTGCCACTTTGAAATACCAATTTGATTATATGAAAATAATAGGGGATTTCTTCCCGTAGAATATATTATCAATTTTATAATATTGTCAAAGAAACAATTTGCAAATAGAAATCTTAAAATTTTTCTAATTTTATTCATGCTTATCCTAGTTATTCTGATGATTTTGAATTAAATATTAAGAATGCTAAATTAATACATTGTTTTTACTTGACAAAGATTTTTTATTTTTTTTATTTTGTTTTTAAGGAAAAGTTAACAGAATAACGTTGGTTATGGATTTTATGTCAATTTTTCAAATCCACTTCGGGCTTTATAAATACTTACATTTAGTTCAAATCCAATAATTAAAACGATGGAGTTGAAATAGAGCCACATCATTAATATGATTAGCGTACCGATGGAGCCGTACACCGCATTATATTTGGTGAAATTTGATACGTAAAAATCAAATCCAATCAGCAGAAGTAGCGACATAAAGGTTGCTAATGAGGAACCAGCAGAAATAAATCGATAATATTTTTTATTTGATGGTGCTAAATAAAACAAGAATGAAATGGCAAAAAACACCAATGCCATTACGATAAGCCATTTTAAAAACACTAAAGATCCTAAGGTAAATGAATCATTGATAAAAGAGTGTTCAGATAAATAGCTTATAAAATATCTTCCCAATGCAATGGAAGTAATGGATAAAACGATTAAAATGCTAATGATGCCTATAATCAAAAAAGATACTAATCGTTGACGAAATGCTGTTCGGGTTTCTATCGCATGAAAACTACTGTTAAAAGCATTACTGATGGCCATAACACCATTAGATGCTAGGTAAATTGAAAAAATAAAAGAGATGGATAATAAACTACCTCTTTGTCGACTTACAATATCAATTATTACCGATTCGATTACTTTCCAACTACTTTGAGGTATTAATTCTTCTAAAAAAGACAAAAGTTGAATTTGGAAATTATCGATAGGAATGTATGGTATTACAGAAAAAAATGACAGCAAAGCAGGAAATAATGCTAGAAAGAAAGTAAACGACATGGCAGCAGCACGTTGCGAAATATCTCCTTTAAAAAGTCCTTTTACGAAAAATTGTCCTACATGATAAATAGGGATTTTATCAAAACCAGGTAAGCTAATCCGTTTGAGTATTGTAATTGCGAGTTTTACAATTAAAAGATTAAGAATAAACTCTTTGATTTTCTTAACCATTTAAATAACTGCTTTTAAACTTAAATCCAAACTTTTTATATGGTGGGTTAGTGCTCCAGATGAAATAAAATCAACACCAGTTTTTGCGTATTCCAAAATGTTGTCGTGTGTAATGTTTCCTGAGGCTTCTGTTTCGTATCGTTTATTAATTATTTTTACGGCTTTTTCGAGTAATTCGGGGGTAAAGTTATCGAGCATAATTCTATTAACACCCCCTATATCAATGATTTGCTCAACATCGGATAGGGTACGTGCTTCAATTTCAATTTTTAGATTTTTCCCAGTTTGGGACAAATAATTTTGTGTTTTTTGAATGGCATTTTTAATTCCCCCGGCATAATCAATGTGGTTGTCTTTCAGCATAATCATGTCATATAATCCCATTCGATGGTTGTCGCCACCACCAATCCGGACTGCCATTTTTTCGATAATACGAACTCCAGGTGTGGTTTTGCGGGTGTCGAGAATGGTGCAATTAGTTCCTTGTACAAGCTTCACTATATGATTTGTAGAAGTGGCAATTCCGCTCATGCGTTGCATGAAATTTAGCACAGTGCGTTCGGCTGATAATATTGAAATAGCACTGCCACTTACATAAAAAACGATGTCACCTCGTTTTATGGATGCTCCATCGTTCAGTAATATTTCTAATTTCAGATTGGAATCAACTTGTTTAAAAACTTCTTTAGCAATTTCAATTCCTGCTAAAATTCCATCTTCTTTAACAAGCAAACGAGCTTTTGCAGTGGCATTTTGGTCGATGGAAGCTAACGAGCTATGGTCGCCATCGCCAAGGTCTTCAATTAATGCATTTTGAATAATTTCGGAAACTGTCATTTTAGTTTAATTCAAATTGAAGTAGCTGTATTAGTTGAGATGCTCCAATTTTTTTAGTTAGATAATAGGTTCTAAAATTTTTATTATTTGAAGAACTATATGTTCCAATAGTGTATTTACTCGAATCCGAAGAGGTACCTTCTTGTTTAACGGCAAAACTTTTAGGTGGATTTGCTTTAAAAAAATTACTTATGATGATTTCTGCTTGAGCTTTGCTATATGTTCCTTCATTTCCAGGAATAAGTAAATCTATGCTGTTATTAAAATTTTTTGCTAGCATGCTCGCATTTCCTGTTTTAATTGCATTTATTATTTCGGGATTATCTTGTGGAGTAGGGTCGGTAAAACTAAATAATGCTACACCAGCAAGAAAAATAAAAGTTCTAAAAAAGTTTTTTGTTCGTATCATGGTAATTTTTTTTAATGGAAAAACAAAAATCATACAAAAATTAAACCAAAAAAAAATATTTAGGGAAATGGTTTATTTTGTAGAGCAAATGTACTTAGTTTTTGTGAATTTACAAACTTTTGATATGGACTCTCTTTCAATTTTATTATTAAAAATTATATATATCTAAAACTAACCTCTTTAAAAAATTTTGTTTCTAATAGCCGAGCAATTTTTTTTACAACTGTTCTTCTGATTTCTAAATCGATAGGTAGATTGGGGTCTTGATGTGCAATATTGATTCTAGTTCCAATAATGAAGTCGATAATATCGCTTTCGAGGAAGTATTTTACAATTAAATCGGCAGGACCTTTTTCTAAATAGGTTTTATTATCATAAAGTTTCAAAAGCGAATAAACTTTGCTAAGGGTTAATATCCCTTCTGTAATTAGATCGATGCCATCCATATATGAAATAGGAGGTAATTCAAAATCTTCAAATTCAAGGTTGTCTGTAATTTTGCGATTTAGTTTTTTTGCAATGATATCTGCAGTTGTACCCCCACAAAGAACTTTTTTTCCATTATAGGATTCAACAATTTGAGCATATTCTTCGTCTTTATCCATTTCGTATGGAGGTCCCGTACAAACTAACATTTTACGAGGGTCGCGGAAATAAACAACCCCACAAGTAGTATCGTCTTTTGGTTTATAATTGTCGTGCATGTTTGCTCGAGCAACAATTTTTTGTGATAATTGAGCTGCTGATATATTTGGAGTTTTGTTTATTAAACTTATGACATATTCCATGATTTGGTCGCGATGCCAGCCAAATGGGTTTTTATCGGTTCCCATACCCGATTGTTCAACTCCATCGGAATATATAATGATACGATCTTCTTTTTGAGCATAAAAGGAGCCAAAAAGTAATTCTTTGCGGTCGTTATCGGTTAAGTTTAAAACTACTACATCCCAATTAGGTTCAAAAGCGACACCTCCTCGAGTAATTATACAACGTGGATTTTCATATTCAATAATATTTACTTTTCCGTCGGTTTCAATATCAATAACTGCAAACGTGGAATAAGATATCCTGCGTTCGCTACAAACGGGCAGAGTTTTGATAATTGTTTCGGCAATTTTTGCAGGGTCGCGATGTTCTTTAGTAAAATTCATTGCCATTTTAGCCGTAAGTGTTGCTAAAACATTAGCCTTAACTCCATGCCCCATCCCATCCGATAGAACTGCAATGCGTCTATTTTCTTCCACTACTTTATCAGTTAAAAAAATATCTCCGCAAATTCGTTCTTTATCGTAGTTATGTTGAGTATGGTTTATCTCAATAAAAAAATCCTTATCCATTATTTTTTCTGCTCCTTTTTAAATGATTCAATAACCGAATTAAGCATGCGTTCGGTGTTAGAAGCACCTTCGCCTAATAAAAACCCAATATTTTGAACCATGGTTAAGTTCTGATCGATAACTTCCACTATTCGTTTTTCAAATTCTTCATATCTAACATCATTTGAATGGAAAGAACGGAAAATTGCACCAGCTAATTCCTTTTCAATAATATTAAAAACACTTAAAATGTATTTTTTATCATTTAATACGATATCTTTATTATGAATCGGTTCGTTGTTTAATAAAGCATATTCAAAAACACTGCTTACCGCAGGCGGTAAAAGAGATTGTAAATCAGCACCTTTCATTCCGGGAATAACGTCATTAATTAATTCCGCCTCTTCACCAATTATGTTAATTAAACTTTGATTGGCAAGGTGCACTTTAAGGTCAGAGGTAATAAATAAAATGCCAACAGTAAGATTATTAATAGTTTTTATTATTGTTTCGTTTGTTTGTAGGTACAATTTTTCAGTTTTATCGAGGTTTGTACTTATGCTATTAATTTCATCTCGTAACATTTTAATACGTTCATCGTTTTGACGCTTGAACTTTGTATATGCTTTTTGGCTGTTGATTGATCTGCGTAAACACATGTCTGGGTGAGCATTTCCAAGCTGAATGCCTTGTGCAAACTCTTTGCAATTTTTAAAACCACAAGCCCCACAACCTTCGTCTTTGTGCTGATTATCATGTAACTCAGAAATTATTTCTTCCAATACTTCGGTTGTTGATTCTGCTCTTCGTTGATCATTCGCAACAAAATGTCGATTAAATTGTAAGTTTGAAAATTTTGACATCTGCATATTCCAATTCGATTCGTGAATATCTCCCAATCTTTTTTGTGAATACCTAATAACGGCCGAACATCTTTGGAATTTGTTTGTGTTCGAAGTAGTACCAGGTCCCATAACACAGCCTTCACAATAAAATGCGTTGATGTGTTTATTTACATCGGTATAGTCATTAGAGAAAGTTGTTAATACATCGTGTGCATTTTTATAACCTTCGATGCTTATAATGTTGCTCTTAAGTGGTAAGTCGTTCAATTCCATCGTTTCTAAAATTCCACGACTAATAGGATAAAGTAATCCATTTTTACCCACTGGTAGGTCAAAATCGATAGCTTCTGCATAGCTTTCCGAGATGTTAAAATGAGAAAATAGCTCTCTTAATTCTTCAAAAGTTAATATGATATTGGGTGCATTTTTTTTGTCAGTTTTTTTCAATTCGGTTTTTGCCGAAACACAAGGTGTTATATAAAAAATATTCCAATCATCTTCCGCATGGAATTCTTTAGCAAGTTCAGTCGCAATCATCATTGGTGAACTTATGTTTGCTAAGTTCGGAATTAATTCGGGGATATATTTTTCGATATATTCAACAATGCTACTGCAATATGAACTAATGTAATATCTGCCTTTCGATTCGTTGAATAATTTTCGATAGGCATGAGCCATTAAATCAATGGCATACGATGTTTCGTATATTTTACTGAAACCAATCATTTTAAGCATGCCTACAAATTTTCGATAATCACTGATGTCTTCGAATTCCGATGCTATGGATGGATCGCATAATGCAATACTTGTTTTTTTAGATTCTAAAATCGAAATTGCTTTTTTTAAATCCTTTCGATATGTTATTGCATCTTCAGGACAAATATGATAGCAAATGCCACATCCGATGCATCGATCATCCGAAATATCTGCTTTTTCTGTTTTTTGATTAATATCAATTGCTTTAACCGGACAATTTCGAATACATGCAAAGCATAAAGTACACTTATTTGACGAAACATTAAATAATGATTCCATATAAAATTCTATTTATTTTCAAAATACGATGATAATAATATTGGAATATCATCGGGCATAACTTTAGTATGTTCATTCCCGTTGATGATTACAAATGGACCCTCCGAACATTTACTTATGCAATGTTTCCCCTTGAAAGTTACATTTGATTCCAAATTATTTAATTTTAAATATTGATTAATTCGTTGGTAGTTTTCTTTGTTTCCTCTGGAAAAACATGAACTTCCCATACATATTACAATTTCGACTTTATTGTCCATTTAGATAAATTTTACTTTGTAATGCAAAAATATAATAAGAATTGTAATAATCGCTTTTTTTAACGAAATCGTTATCCGTTGTCCGTTGTCCGTTGTCCGAAGTCTCTGACTTCGGACTAACTGACTTCGGACTGACGAGGCTTCGTACTGACGAAACCTCCGACTTCGGACAAAACTCTATGGCTATTTATTTACCAAATAATTAAAAACGTACACTAATCCAATAATCAGCAAAATTGTTACAAAAATTGAAAGTACAAAAATCAAATATGCCTTAAATTGATCCTTTTGATGTGATTTTTTGAGCTTTTGGTGGAAGGCATCCAGTTCTTCTGGCGAAGCAGTTTGTAAATCAACTTGGTGGTCTTTAGCTTTTTTAAGGTAATAGAGATCTTTTTCAAAGAAATTTTTTCGCTTTTTACGCAAAGCTTGGTTTTCTTTGATCTTATTGTTCATGTCAATGATAAATCCTGCTCCACCTGCCATAAAAAAAATATTTGATTAAAATATGTAGTTGTACGAAGTTAACAACGAAGTTAAACAAAAAAACTCACAAACAATGCAATATTTAACACGGTAACTAATATCCCTATACCATAAAGTAAAAATTTTGAATACCTTGAGTTTTTGTATTTTCCCATTAATTTTTTTGAAGATGTTAAATACACTTGCAAGAAAATTGTAAAAGGGAGTTGGATA
>CAZFPO010000023.1:0-34902 GCA_964521105.1 uncultured Lentimicrobiaceae bacterium
AAAATTTCATATTTTGAAACAAATCGATGAAAAATTACTTAGCATTAAAATACTATAGAAATGTATTATTCGTCAAACATAACATCAAAGGGAACGAAGAGTAAACACTATAGATGATATTTAAATTACAAAATTCCATGCACGCTGAGTTTTAACTATGAATCCTAAAAAAAATCATACACCATAAATTTAAAGAAAACTTTAATCGATAAATTGTAAAAATATAAAAAGGATTTTATTTATATAAACAAGCACAAAAATTAAAGAACAATTTCAAACTTGTATCATTATTTGTAACTTCGCAGTCGAAATAATTAAAAACCATCCAATATGAAAAAAACAAACGTATTAATTATGCTAAGCATCTGCTTTAGCTTGTTGATTGTTAGTTGTAACAACAAGAAAAAAGAAGAAAAAACAGCCGAAAAAATCGATTCAACTATGATGAACAAAGTAAATGAGTTTGCAGTAGTGCAACTCAAAGCCGATTTAAGTCAATTATCGGAAAAAGAAAAAGAGATGATTCCAATTTTTATCGAAGTTGCCGACATTATGGACGAACTTTTTTGGTTACAAACCTACGGTAAAAAAGATGAATTATTAGCTAAAATTTCTGACGAATGGACAAAAAAATTCGTAGAAATTAATTATGGTCCATGGGAGCGTTTAGCCGACAATAAATCGTTTGTTAAAGATATTAGCGAAAAACCACTTGGTGCAAACTTCTATCCAACCGACATGACCAAAGCAGAGTTTGAAAAACTTCAGGACACGAACAAAACTAGCCAATACACTATTATCCGTCGTAAAGCCGACAAAAGTTTAGAAGTAGTTTGGTATCACGAATTTTACAAAGAAAAACTAAAAAAAGCAGCAGATTTAATCAATAAAGCAGCCTTATTAGCCGAAGATGCTGGTTTTAAAAAATATTTAGAGCTTACCGCAGTAGCATTAATGAATAGCAATTATTACGACCGCGATATGGCTTGGATGGATATGAGAACTTCAAAAATCGACTTTTTAGTTGGTCCAACCGAAAACTACGAAGATGCATTGTTTGGTTATAAAACTGCTTTTGAATCGTTCATTCTTTTAAAAGATATGGAATGGAGTGCTAAATTGGATAAATTCAGCAAAATGCTTCCAAAATTACAAGCCGGTTTACCATGCGACAAAAAATACAAAAAAGAAGTTCCTGCGTTAGAATCCGACATGGGAGTTTATCAAGCACTTTATTATAAAGGTGACTGCAACTCAGGGAGTAAAACCATTGCCATCAATCTTCCTAATGACGAAAGAGTTCAACTTAAAAAAGGTTCTCGTAAACTTCAGTTGAAAAACTCAATGCAAGCGAAATTCGATAAAATGGTAATTCCAATTGGAAATGTTGTTATTGCCGAATCGCAACGCAAACACATCAAATTTGAAGCATTTTTCCAAAACACCATGTTCCACGAAGTGGGTCACGGAATGGGAATTAAAAACACCATTACCAAACGTGGAACTGTACGTGATGCATTAAAAGAAGCATATTCAGCCATCGAAGAAAATAAAGCTGACATCATGGGTTTGTATTTATCTAAAACCTTACACGACATGGGCGAATTAACCGAAGGAGAAGTGATGGACAATTATGTAACGTTTGTTGCTGGTATTTTCCGTTCTATTCGTTTTGGTACAGCAAGTGCTCATGGTAAAGCAAATTTAGCACGTTATAATTTCCTTATGGAAAAAGGTGCGATCACTCGTGATGATAAAGGTTTATATACGGTAGATTTTGACAAAATGACCAATGCAATGAATGAACTCATAGCAATCATTATGAAAATTCAAGGTGATGGAGACTATGATGCTGCGCTAGCTCATGCTGATCAATATCAAAAATATACCGACAACTTAAATGCTGATTTAGATCGTATCGCTAAATCAAACATTCCTAGAGATATTATTTTCGAACAAGGTTTAGATGTGTTAGGATTAAAGAAGAAATAATTATAACTCTTCGTAAATTTATTTAAAGAAAAAAGACCAAAATATTGGTCTTTTTTTCTTTGTATCAATCAATAGAAAACAAGCAATAATTTATAAAATATAAATTTCTACCTTTGCAAAATGTCAAACATGTTCAAAAACCAGAAAGATATTCTTAGTAAGTTGAATATCGAAAAGCTAAATCCCATGCAGGAGGAAGCAATTTTAACCATACATTCAAAACCTGAAACAATATTGCTTTCGCCTACTGGAACGGGTAAAACCATCGCGTTTCTTTTGCCTGTTTTACATGAATTAGATGCACAATGTAGCGAAGTTCAGGTATTAATATTGGTGCCTTCGCGAGAGTTGGCGTTGCAAATCGAAAACGTTATCCGTCAAATGGGAACTGGATATAAGGCGAACGCAGTTTATGGCGGACGAGCCGGATTCCAAGACAAAATTGATTTAAAACACCGCCCTGCCATTTTGGTTGGAACACCCGGTAGAGTTGCCGATATTTTACGAAAAGAGGCAATTTCAACCGAATGCATTAAAACATTAGTATTAGATGAGTTTGATAAGTCTTTGGAAATCGGTTTTGAAGCCGAAATGAGTGAAATTGTTTCCATGCTCCCAAAAGTTAGAAAAAAAATTATGACTTCGGCAACAAATTCGGTTGATATTCCTGATTTTGTTAGACTTAAAAATCCAATTTTCATCGATTTTTTAGATGAAACACTAACTCAACTATCCTTGAAAACGGTTTTATCGCCATCAAAGGACAAACTCGAAACCCTTGGCAATTTAATTTGTCATTTAGGAAATCAAGCAGGAATTGTTTTTTGTAATTTTAAAGATACCATTCAGTATGTCAGTGATTTTTTAACCGAAAATAAAATCCCTCATGCCTGTTTTTATGGTGGTATGGAACAAATAGATCGTGAACGAGCATTAATAAAATTCCGAAATGGAACCCATCAGCTTTTAATAGCTACCGATTTGGCAGCTCGTGGAATTGATGTTCCTGAAATAAAATTCATCATTCATTATCAATTACCAAATCGGGCTCATGAATTTACCCATCGAAATGGCAGAACAGCTCGAATGAAAAAAGATGGTACGGCATATATTATTAAATGGGAAAAAGAAAATCTTCCTGATTTTATCCCAAATTCGGAAATTGAAGTATTAAATGACGCTTTGGTTCCCGAAATGTCGACATGGGAAACCTTATATATTTCGGGTGGACGGAGAGATAAAATTTCAAAGGGAGATATTGCCGGATTATTTCTTAAAAATGGCAATCTAAAGCCCGAAGAACTTGGTATTATCGAAATAAAACAGGATTGTTCGTATGTTGCAGTTCATAAAAAAAAGATAAAACAAGCCATTGAAGGCACAAATAATGCAAAATTGAAAACGAAAAAAATTAGGGTAAGTTTGATTTAGTTTTTCTAAAAATTATTCCCCAAATAATTCAGGCAGCATTTCTTCAATTTTACTAATTGGGATTACTTTTATTCCAGTAGAAGAATTATTAATCCCTTTCATATTATATTTTGAAATAAAAATCCGATGATAGCCTAATTTTTGAGCTTCGGCAATACGTTGTTCCACTTTAGCAACTGGACGAATTTCGCCCGAAAGACCGACTTCAGCAGCAAAACAGCAATTTGGGCTAATCGCAATATCTTCGTTTGAGGAAAGTATAGAAGCAACTATTGCTAAATCTATGGCAGGGTCATCCACCTTTATTCCGCCTGTAATATTTAAAAAAACATCTTTTGCTCCAAGTCGAAAACCACATCTTTTTTCTAAAACCGCCAATAGCATATTTAACCGTCGTTGGTCGAACCCAGTAGTGGAACGCTGCGGAGTACCGTATACCGCAGGGCTAACCAATGCCTGTGTTTCAATCATCAATGTGCGAACCCCTTCGAGATTTGCAGCAATAGCTACTCCCGAAGTGCTTTCATCGCGATGCGAAATAAGTATTTCAGATGGGTTACTTACTTCACGCAAACCATACGATTCCATTTCGTAAATACCAATTTCGGCGGTAGAACCAAAGCGGCTTTTTATGGATCGTAGAATTCTATAACCATGATTCCGCTCCCCTTCAAATTGAAGAACTACATCCACCATGTGTTCTAAAATTTTGGGACCAGCAATACTTCCGTCTTTTGTAATATGACCAATAATTATTACCGGAATATTTTTTTGTTTAGCAAACCGGTGAAGTTCGGCAGCCGATTCACGCACTTGAGAGATACTTCCAGCAGATGAATCGATATATGGAGTGGTGATTGTTTGAATAGAATCCACAATTAAAATATCTGGATTTAAATTTTCTAATTGCTGAAAAATACTTTGTGTATTTGTTTCAGCAAATAGATACAAGGAATTATTTTGATGTTTTAATCTATCTGCACGCATTTTAATTTGCTGATTACTCTCCTCACCCGAAACATACAGAATTTTCTGATGATTCATTTTCAGAGCAAGCTGTAACATCAAAGTTGATTTACCGATTCCAGGTTCGCCACCCAACAATATAATTGAACCAGGAACGATTCCACCTCCTAAAACACGATTAAACTCTTGATTTTTTGAATCTAACCGAAAATTTTCCTCTGCAACAACTTCCGAAAGCAAGATAGGTTTAGTTTTTTGGTCGGATTGGAAACCTTTTTTTGATTTATCCACAACTATAACTTCTTCAACAATGGTGTTCCACTCACCACACGATGTACACTTTCCAGCCCACTTTGAATGTTGAGTACCACATGAAGAACAAAAAAAGGCAGATTTAATTTTATTCATTATTCGCTTAATTAGTAGCGAACAAACTCGGCATAGAAGCCATTTTCGTTAATATACTTAAATTGATCATCATTCAATTTAACAATTTTCCCATCGCCTTTAACATAGTACAATTGTTCGCCCGAAACTTCTTGAGTAATATTAAAAGTGTAGGTTGTTCCATTAAAACCTAAGGTATAATTTGCTTTAGACACTTCAACTAAATCAGTTTGTCCAACAGGAATGGTATAAATGGTTAAAGTTCCAGAACTAAATTCCCAAACAGAAATCGGCTTAACAGCATCAACGTTTGTAACATCTATTTTTCTCCATTTTCCTTCAAGTTTACTTTCTTTTGATTTTGTGCAAGAAGTTATAATTGAAGTTAATAATACTAGAACTATAATAATTGTATTTCTTTTCATTTTGAACAAATTTTGTTTACAAAATTAATGTTTTATTTTTAATTAGCAAGTTTTTATAAGTTTTTGTTATTTTTAAGGACAATTTTTCGCTCTGCCAATCATAAAAGCATAAACAGTGCGATAAAAATCAATTAAAAGATGTTAAAAGCTAATTTTCTGCTACTTATCAATGTATTTTTGTGGCATGAATAGTTTTAAAATTAAAATAATAATTTTCACAATGGCACTAGCTCTAATTGGACTAGTGGGGCTTCAATTATATTGGATTCGTGGGGCTATTGAAGTAAGAGAATCTTACTTTTATGCTAATGTAAATGAAGCTGTAAGCAACGTGATATTTAAACTCGAAAAACTTGAAATTGCAAATCAACTAAATAATCCCGAGTTAGGTGCCTCGCCCTTATTATTAATCGATTCATTAAATCGAGAAATTATTAAAAAAATGGAAGAAGAGTCGAATAAGCAATTAACCGACCCTAATTATGATTCAGCTCAAAATATTCGAGGAAAAATTTCTATTGAATTTGTTGGAAAAACTCAACCTAAAAAACAGAACAACGACACAAGTCTAACACCTCTTTATTCCGAATTTGGCTCTAAATCAATCGAACTTACAAAAAAAAATAAAAACTCTAATGCATCAGATTCTTCAAATATTACAAAAGAGAATTTATTAAGCCAGGTAATTGAAAGTTTATTAAATTACAATCATTACCGACCTATTGAAAAAAGAATTGATAAATATTTACTCGATTCCCTATTAAATATCGAACTTAAAAGTAAAGGAATAAAAACTGTTTATGAATTTGGAGTTTATTCACCTGCTGAACAAAAACTATCGTTAGAAAAAACGGGTGAATATAGTGAAGAATTAATGAATAAAGGATTAATATTCAACCTATTTCCTAGTGATATTTTTTCCGACCCACAATACCTCACAATTTATTTTCCTTATGAAAAAGAATATCTGTTAAAACAATTATGGTTAATGTTATCGGCATCTACAATTTTGATTTTAACAATTTTACTCTTATTTGCTTATACCATTGCAACCATTATTAAGCAAAAGAAACTATCGGATATGAAAAACGATTTCATAAACAATATGACTCATGAATTTAAAACTCCGGTTTCAACCATTGCTTTAGCATGCGAAGCACTTCGTGACGATGATATTAAACAATGCGATGAACTCACTCATAGCTACATTGACATTATAAGCGACGAAAATCAACGCTTAGGCATTATGGCTGAAAAAATTCTGCAAACAGCAATTTTAGATAAAGGCGAAGTTAAACTAAAAAAAGAAATTCTTGATTTACACGCAATTCTTGATGATGTTATCGAACGTATGAAACTTCCAATAAAAGCTAAAAATGGAATTGTTTTTAAAAATTACGAAAATGGTGAGTGTTTAATTGTTGCCGACAAATTTCATATTGGAAATATTTTTTATAACATTCTCGACAATGCAATTAAATATACTCCCGAAAATTTAATTTTAAATATTCAAACAAAAAAGGTAGGAAGTGGAATTCAAATTTCTATCTCGGATAACGGTATCGGTATAAGCAAAGCCAATATTAATAAAATTTTTGAAAAACTATACCGTATTCCAACTGGCAACATTCATAATGTTCGTGGATTTGGTTTAGGGTTAAATTATGTTAAGACGATAATCTTTTTACATAAAGGAAACGTTAGTGTAGAAAGTGAATTAAAAAAAGGAAGTACATTTAAAGTTTTTTTACCTCAAATAGATGTTTAATTATGGAAAAAATAAAAGTATTATTAGCCGAAGATGATCCTAATTTAGGCAAAGTATTAACAACATACTTAGAAGCCAAAGGATTTTTAGTAAACTTATTCGAAAATGGCGAACTTGCATTTCGTAGTTTTATGAACAATCATTACGATGTATGCCTAGTTGATGTAATGATGCCCGTTAAAGATGGATACACATTAGCTCGTGAAATTAGAACTCAAAATTCAAAAATACCAATACTGTTTTTAACGGCAAAAAACATGCAACAAGATGTTTTAGAAGGTTTTGATGCAGGGGCTGATGATTATATTACCAAGCCTTTTAGCATGGACGAATTGCTTGTTCGCACTAAAGCAGTTCTTCGCCGTACCGACCCTGCTCTTATTGGCGAACAACAACAAACCAATTTTGTAATTGGAAAATATAACTACGATTATACTCGTCAAATTTTATCTATTAATGGAATCGACTATAAACTCACTTCAAAAGAAGCCGAACTCTTAAAAATGCTTTGCGAAAAGAAAAATGATATTCTCGATCGCTCGTTTGCTCTTAAAAAAATATGGAGCGACGATAGCTATTTTAACGCCAGAAGTATGGACGTATACATTACTAAGCTTCGTAAATACCTTAAAGACGACCCAGATATCGCTTTAATGAATGTTCACGGCATTGGATTTAAATTGGTCGATTCTAAATAATTTTTTAATTGAATAAAGTAGCTTTTAGAACGATAGAATATATTCGGTTTATTTTTAAATCGAATACTAAACATAATGCTCACTCGCCCTTTTTATTCAACTTTTTAGAAATATTTAAATATAAAGCCAGTTCATATAACGAATTGGCTTTGCTTTTTTCATTAAAAAAAGAATTACTTAAAAATAATGATTCAATAGAAATCCATGACTTTGGAACTGGCAAAAAACAGAGTAACACATATATATCTTCAATAAAAAAGCATGCTAAACGCTCATTAAAAAAAAATTCCGAATTAGTCTTTTTATATAATATTGTAAAAAAAATAAAACCTAAAAACATTCTTGAGTTAGGTACTTCGTTTGGTATTAGCACATTAAGTATGTCCATAGCTAACCCAGCTTGCAAAATAACAACCTTAGAAGGATGCCCAAATATTTCAAAAAAAGCACAAGAAAATTTTAACCAAACAAAAGCAAGTAACATTAATGTCGTCATAGGAAATATAAATCATACATTAAGCAAGGTTTTACAATCCGCTGAACCTTTTGATTTAGTGTTTATTGATGCCAATCATACTTATATTGATACACTAAACTATTTTTTTCAAATAAAATCCTTGTTAAATAAAAATAGCTTGATTATCTTTGACGACATACATTGGTCTAAAGAGATAAACAATGCATGGAAAAAAATAATCACCGACACCGACATTACATTAAGCATTGAAACATGGAATTTTGGATTTGTATTTTTTAATAACGACTTGAGCAAACAGCATTTTATACTAAGAAAATAATATCATGAACAAAGAACTCATTAACATCGAAGGAATAACTCGTTTTTATCACATGGGAGCCGAAACCGTTAAAGCACTTCGAAAAATTGATTTAAAAATTCATCAAAACGAATACGTTGCCATAATGGGACAATCGGGCTCGGGCAAAACTACTTTAATGAATATTTTAGGATGTTTAGATACTCCAACATCAGGACATTATTTTTTAAATGGAAAAGATGTAAGTAAAATGGACGACAATAGCTTAGCAGAAGTTAGAAATAAAGAGATTGGTTTTGTATTTCAAACATTCAATCTGCTACCCAGGCTTTCCGCATTAGAAAATGTAATGTTGCCATTAGTATATTCAGGAATTAAAAAAGAAGATAGAAAAGAAAAAGCCGAAGTGGTATTATCTAAAGTTGGCTTAAAAGACCGTATGACTCACAGACCTAACGAGTTATCGGGTGGACAACGACAACGTGTGGCTATTGCTCGTGCCATGGTAAATAATCCAAGTATTATTTTAGCCGATGAACCCACTGGAAATTTAGATTCAAAAGTTTCGGACGAAATCATGCAACTTTTTGACGAAATTCATAAGTTAGGAAACACTATTATTTTAGTTACTCATGAAGAAGATATTGCTTTATATGCTCATCGAATTATCAAATTGAAAGATGGTGAAATAGAAGATGATTATATAAATCACAAGGTTAAAAATCACACCATTGTAGTTGAATAAAATATATTGTAATGGATAAAAAAACAGAAAATAAAAAAATATATACAAAAACCGGTGATAAAGGCGAAACATCGCTTATTGGTGGTAGACGTGTTCCCAAATTTGATTTAAGAATTGAAGCCTATGGCACTTTAGACGAATTAAATGCACATCTAGGCGTTGTATTTGACAGTATAGCAGATTCAAATTCAAAAAAAAATATTCAAAAAATAATTGAAACCATTTTTAAAATTGAATCATTAATTGCCATCGACCCTAAAAGTAAATGTAACATAAAGATTGAAGAGCTGAATGCTTCTGAAATTCAATTTTTAGAAATTGAAATTGATAAAATGAATGAAGTTTTACCTAAAATCAACAATTTCATTTTGCCCGGAGGGAATATTAGTGCCTCGTTTTGTCATGTAGCGAGATGCGTTTGCCGAAGAGCCGAACGAAATATTTTAGAACTAAATTCAATAGAATCGGTTGATGAAACGATTTTAAAGTATCTAAATCGTTTATCCGATTACTTATTTGTTTTAAGTCGTTTCATTTGTTTTACAGAACTTTGCAACGAAAAAAAATGGATACTAAAATAAAATTTAATTTTTTCTAAAAAAAAATTAAATTGAAGTATTTTTACATTATCTTTGCAATCCTTTTTTAAAACTTTACATTATGTATTGGACATTAGAATTAGCATCAAAGTTAGAAGATGCACCTTGGCCTGCAACAAAAGATGAGTTAATCGACTATTCAATCCGTTCAGGATTACCAGCCGAAGTTATCGAAAACCTACGAGAAATTGAAGACGAAGGCGATATTTACGACAGCATTGAAGACATTTGGCCCGATTATCCCACAAAGGACGATTTCTTCTTTCATGAAGATGAATACTAAAAGCAAAGATGTTAAATTATGAAAAAAAAAGGGCTTAATGCCCTTTTTTTAAATTCACGTTTCAATACATTCACTTTTTACATTAAATTTGTTCTCTAATAAAATATATAACCATGTTCGACTCACTAAAAAAATTATTCGGCACCAAATCGGATAGAGATATTAAAGAAATTAAGCCATTACTAAACAAATGTATTTCGCTCCTCGATGAATAT
Source organism: uncultured Lentimicrobiaceae bacterium (assembly GCA_964521105.1). Taxonomy (GTDB): domain Bacteria; phylum Bacteroidota; class Bacteroidia; order Bacteroidales; family WCHB1-69; genus JAQUGA01. Next base: position 10,286 of record CAZFPO010000023.1, read on the forward strand.
AAAAAATTGACTAACGACGAATTACGTGAAAAAACTTTTGAATTTAAACAAAAAATCCGGCATGCAGTTTTTGAAGAAGAATCGCAAATTGCAGAAATAAAAAACCGAATAGACACCGAATATGACATTGATGTTGACGAAAAAGAAAAACTTTACGCAACGGTTGATCATCTTGAAAAACAATGCTATGACAAAACACAAGAAGTTTTACGAGATATTTTACCCGAAGCATTTGCTGTACTGCGAGAAACAGCCGACCGATTTAAAAACAACAATGTAATTGAGGTTACTGCCCTTCAACACGATAAAGATTTGGCTGCTTTCCGCGACCAAATTGAAATAGTTGGTGATAAAGCTTATTGGCAAACCGAATGGATTGCCGGTGGAAATAAACTTAAATGGGATATGTGCCATTACGATGTGCAGTTAATTGGTGGTATTGTGCTTCACGAAGGAAAAATTGCCGAAATGGGTACTGGCGAAGGTAAAACTCTTGTTGCTACTTTACCCGTTTATTTAAATGCACTTCCTGGTAAAGGCGTACATGTTGTTACAGTTAACGATTATTTAGCTCGACGCGACTCGGAATGGATGGGACCTATTTACGAATTTCATGGACTCAAAGTTGATTGTATCGACAAACATGAGCCCAATACCGACGAACGACGTAATGCTTATCTAGCTGATATTACTTTTGGCACAAACAACGAATTTGGCTTTGATTATTTGAGAGATAATATGGCTCGAAATATCAACGAAATTGTTCAACGAAAACATAATTACGCCATTGTTGATGAGGTTGATTCTGTTTTAATTGATGACGCTAGAACTCCGTTAATTATTTCTGGTCCAACACCAAAAGGAGATCAACAAGAATTTGAAAGATACAAACCAATTGTTGAAAAACTTTATACAGCCCAACGAAACTTGGTAACAAAAATACTTGCCGAAGCAAAAAATCTATTATCAAAACCCGAAGGCAGCGAAGAATACAAAGAAGGATCAAAATTATTACTTAGAGCTCACCGGGGATTACCTAAAAACAAGGCACTTATCAAGTTCTTGAGTGAGCAAGGCATGAAACAACTTTTGCTTAAAACCGAAGGTCAATACATGGCTGAGCAAAATAAATACATGCACATTATTGATGATGAACTATATTTTGTAATTGAAGAAAAGCAAAACTCGGTAGATATGACCGAAAAGGGTATCGATTTAGTGGCAAATAACGCCGAAGAAGCAAAATTATTCATTATGCCCGACATCGGTTCAGAAATAGCAGAACTCGAAAAATTATATTTAAACGACAGAGACAAAACAGAGGCAAAAGCCGAAATATATCGAAATTATGCCGTAGCTTCCGAACGCCTTCATACTATAAATCAGTTGATGAAAGCCTATACTTTGTTTGAAATTGATGTAGAATACGTAATTATCGATAACAAAATTAAAATTGTTGACGAGCAAACAGGTCGTATTATGGAAGGCAGAAGATATTCTGACGGTTTGCACCAAGCTATTGAGGCTAAAGAGCGAGTAAAAGTTGAAGCTGCCACACAAACTTATGCAACCATTACTCTTCAAAATTACTTCAGAATGTATCAAAAGTTAGCTGGTATGACTGGTACAGCCGAAACAGAAGCGGGTGAGTTATGGGACATTTATAAACTTGATGTTGTAGTTATCCCTACTAATCGACCAGTAATTCGTAAAGACATGGAAGATTTAGTGTTTAAAACTAAACGCGAAAAATTCAATGCAGTAATCGATGAAATAAAAAAATTAAATTCTGAAGGACGTCCTGTTTTAGTTGGAACAACCTCTGTTGAAACTTCCGAATTACTTAGTAAAATGTTGACAATGCGTAAAATTCCGCACAATGTTTTAAATGCAAAACTGCATCAACGCGAAGCCGACATTGTTGCACAAGCAGGTCAATCGGGAACTGTTACTATCTCAACAAATATGGCGGGACGTGGTACCGACATAAAATTGGGTGCTGGAGTGAAAGATAAAGGCGGATTAGCAATTATTGGTACCGAACGACACGATTCGAGACGTGTTGACAGACAGCTAAGAGGTCGAGCTGGTCGTCAAGGCGACCCCGGCTCATCGCAATTTTATGTTTCGCTCGAAGACGATTTAATGCGACTTTTCGGCTCCGATAGAATTGCTAAAGTAATGGATAGATTAGGGCTAAAAGAAGGAGAAGTTATTCAACATTCAATGATTACAAAATCTATCGAAAGAGCTCAAAAAAAGGTAGAAGAAAATAACTTTGGAATTCGTAAACGACTACTAGAGTATGACGATGTAATGAATAAGCAACGTGAAACCATATATAGCAAAAGAAAAAATGCACTTTATGGCGATCGTTTGTCGATTGATTTATCAAATATGTTCTTCGACATGTCCGAACAACTTATAACTGAATACCAAGATAAAAGAGATTTTGAAGGTTTCAAAATGGAGATTATTTCTACTTTTGCTTCTGACGTTCCATTTGATGAAACTGAATTTTTTCAAGGTAATTTAAATAACTTGGTTGACAAACTTTATGATTTTGTATTTGAAAATTATAAAAACAAAACCATAACTCTTTCCGAACGGGCATATCCAATTATATCATCAGTATACGAACGAGAAGGCAATAGATACGAAAACATTGCCATTCCAATTTCTGATGGTCATAAAACGTTAAATGTAATTGCTCCTCTTAAAAAATGTTTTGATAGTGGTGGTAAAGAAATTATTTTATCTATCGAGAAAGGCATCAACCTAGCTGTGATTGATGATGCTTGGAAAGAGCACTTACGTGAAATGGATGAATTAAAACAATCGGTTCAAAATGCCTCGTATGAACAAAAAGACCCTCTTTTGATTTATAAATTTGAATCATTTGAATTATTTAAACAAATGCTTAGTAAAATTAATAAAGACATTCTATCGTTTTTAACCAAAGGTAAACTTCCAATGGATCAAGCCGAAGATGTTCGCGAAGCACGATTACCACAATCAGACATCAATAAAACAAGAGCAGGAAGAGAAGATATTTTAAGCCAAAAAACTTCCGAAGTTCAACGCACTCAGCCCATTAAAGTTGAAAAAAAAGTTGGACGAAATGAACCTTGCCCTTGTGGTAGTGGAAAAAAATTCAAAAACTGTCATGGCGTGTAATTTATAATGGATATAATTTTATCAACTTCCATTTTCCCATCGATAGAATATATTGCTTGCCATTACATGTCAAGCAATACTTTTATTGAAAAACATGAGACATATCCAAAACAAACCTTACGAAACAGATATTATATTGCAACTTCTCAAGGTATACAGTGCCTTTCAATTCCTGTTATCAAAACTCAAGGAAACAATACGCCTATTGATAAAATTATCATTTCATCAGCTACCGACTTTAAAAGAAACCACTTTAGAGCAATTAATACGGCGTACAAATCGGCTCCATTTTTTGATTATTATATCGATTTTTTTTATGAATGCCTTTACTATAAAGAGGATTTATTAATTGAGTATAACACTTTTATTTTAAAAAAAATTTGCCAAATTCTTTCAATTAATAAGGATATAAATTTTACAACCGAATTCAAAAAAAAATTACTTTCACAAATTGATTTAAGACAAAATATAAGTAATAAAAATGCTGTAGGTGAATACTCTAACATACATGATATTGGTTGCTATTATCAAATTTTTGAAGATAAAATAGGATTTATCAAAAATCTTTCAATTTTAGATTTAATTTTTCATGAAGGACCAAATGCTAAAAATATAATTAAATCTGTTAAATGAAAAATTTAGCGACTTTCACTAATCCCTAATAATAATGGTTCGTGTTAAAAATGCTGAAAACTTGTTAACAAAAAAAATGTTGTTTTTATTGGGATTTTATATATAAAAGACTATTTTTGTAGTTATAATTTAGGGCATTCAATATGAAAAGACAATATTTTATCATTTTTTTCATTGGATTTTTGAGTATTCTTTCCATGAATACATATTCAAAACCATTGATTGACAAGGTTTTTGATGGCATTAATAAGGATTATGAAGTTCAATATAACAAGGCAATGAAATTAGTTCTTGCCGATGAATACAAAGAAGCACTTCCAATTCTGCAAGCATTAAAAAACACAAATCCCGAAAACACAAATATTGATTTTCATCTGGGAGTATGTAAATACTATTTAATGTTTGATAAAACTCCTGCGTTGGAACATTTTAATATTGCCGTAAAATCAATTGATGAAAAATACGAAAATACACCTGGTCAATCAAAAGCCCCACTCGAATCAATTTATTTTCAAGCACTTTGTAATCAATGTATAGGCAATTATAGTACTGCTAAAACACTTTACGAAACATATCTTGAAAAAGCTAAAACTCAAAAATGCGACAAAAAATACGTAAAAGATGCTAAACGTAAAATATATTTATGCCAACACCCTAATTTCGTTTATTCTACCGAAGATGAGAAATTTATTACTGAACAAAGAGCTAAAATCCCTAAAAACAAACAAAACTACTCATACAAAAAACGACTATCGAAATCAATTGAGGTAATGAATGAAGATTTTATTGAAGGCTTAATTGCTTTTAAAGAAATGGCAAAAGATTATCCTAACGACCCTAACGTTAATCATTTTTTAGGAATTTGCATTTTAAATTATACACCACTTCGTCAAACAAGTTTAGACTATTTCAATACTGCCGAAAAAAACATCATTGCACCCGCATCAGCAACAGGTATGGCTTGTCCTACAATGAACCAATATTACATGGCAGTTGCATATCAAATGCTCGGAAATTATAAAGATGCCGTTTTACATTTTGAAAACGTTGAAAAAGTTTATCCAAATAAATTTACGGCTTTTAAACCCGAATTTCAAGAAAAATTGGATTATAGTCGTCGTTTCTTGAAAACTGGTACCGATATCGTTTATGTTGACTCTAACAACGTTCTAGTAATCGACTCGGCTAAAATAACAGCTATTAATACTAATAATATCAAATTAAATAAGTATAAAAACAATATCGAATTTAAAGTTAAAAAGGATTTACACGTAATTTATCCTGAAACAAAACCACGAATTAAAGAAGCAAACAATACAAATAATTCCTCCTCAACAACTATGGTTGTTAACGAAATTTATTATACCATTCAAATTGGTGCAGGAAAAATGCGAGAAGACTATTTTGAATTAGCTCCCGATTATCGTATTTATAAATACAAAGTATCTGGCGTTAATCGCTATTTTGTTGGAAAATACACTAATAAAGATGAAGCAAATAGCAAGTTAAAAGAACTGAAATCAGCAGGTTATAAAGATGCTTTCATAACTCAATTTAAAGGGAAAATTAACTAATTAATTTGCATTACAATATTTGAGAGGCTTTTGCCTCTCTTTTTTTTTTCAAAAAAAAATAAAAAATGACGAAACGTGTTGTTTATTTTATACTTTTGCTTCATCAAAAGGGGGTGCCTGAAAACATAGGGCTGAGAACAAACCCATCGAACCTGATTCGGATAATGCCGACGAAGGGAACTACGATAAATGTTGAATATAACGAATAGTAATTTCCTTTTGAACTATTCTTTTGTTTAACTAACTGAGGAAACTCATTATGAAAAAAAATCTTTTAATCAGCATTTTTGCATGCTTAGGAATTTATGCTAATGCTCAATTTAGCATTCGGGGAAAAGTCTTTGATAAGGAAAACAATCAAGCCTTAATTGGAGCACACATCATCGTTCAAGAATCCTTTAAAGTGGCTACCACTAACAAAAAAGGAGAATTTGAACTAGTGGGAATTAAATCCCAAAACGTAGAACTAAAAATTAGTTTTTTAGGTTATGAAACAATTACCGAAACAGTAAATTTAAATGACAATAAAGAGCATTTATTTTACCTCAAACGTTCATCTATTCAAGGTGAGGAAACCATTATTCGTTCTACACGTGTTGGTGAAAACGCAAACACACCTCACACCAACATCACTAAAAAAGATATTGAAGAAATGAACGATGCACGAAACATTACTTCAATTATCGAATGGACACCATCGGTAATTACAACCTCTGATGCTGGAACTGGAATAGGAAATGTTGGGTATCGCATTCGAGGGTCGGACGAATCGAGAATAAATGTTACTATTAATAATGTACCACTAAACGATCCCGAATCGCAAGGTGCTTGGTTTGTAAATTTACCTGACTTTGCATCTTCGGTTGATAATGTTCAAATCCAACGCGGTGTTGGAACCTCTTCTAATGGGTCAGGTGCTTTTGGAGGAAGCATTAATTTTCAAACACAAAAAATAAATACCGAACCTTATTTTGAAGCAAATGAATTTTATGGCTCATATAACACGTTAAAACATAATTTGAATTTTGGCACAGGATTAATCAACGGCAAATTTGCTTTTGATGGTCGAATATCAAAAATTACTTCCGATGGTTTTATCAATAGAGCTAATGCAAATCTAAATTCAAATTATTACTCGGCAGCATATTATGGAAAGAAAACAATGGTAAAAGGTCTCATGATTTTAGGAACCGAAAAAACCTATCAATCGTGGGACGGAATACCTTCCAACATAATTGATACTAATCGAACTTGGAATGGAATTGGAGCATATACTGATGCAAATGGAATTCAAAAATTTTATGATAATGAAACCGATAATTATTCACAAAATCATTATCAAATTTTATTTTCTCACGATTTTAATAATTCGTTGAACTTTAGTAGTACTTTTCATTACACCCGAGGGATTGGATACTACGAACAATACAAAGAATATCAAAAATACTCAAATTACGGACTTGATAATCAAATTATTGGCAATGACACCTTAACCAGAACAAATCTCATCCGTAGAAAATATCTCGACAACCATTTTTATGGGGCTCATTTTTCGTTAAATTACACAAGTTCCAAAATTCCATTATCCATAATTTTGGGAGTTTCAGCCAATCGATTCGAGAATAGCCATTACGGAAAAATAGTTTGGATGCAGTATAGCGGCAATCTGGGTCATGACATAACTTTTTATGAAGGCAAAGGTGATAAAATGGAAGCATCGAGCTTTTTTAAAGTACAATATACTCTAACGAAAAAAATATCCATTTGGGCTGATTTGCAATTAAGATTTATCGACTATTCAATTGATGGAATTGAAGATGACCAACGAGATATTTCTCAAAATCATGTATGGAACTTTTTTAATCCAAAAGGAGGATTAAGCTATTCCATTTCAAAAAATCAAAAATTGTATTTTTCAGTTGCAACCGGACATCGTGAACCTACTAGGGCAAATTTAGTTGATGCACCAGAAGATAAACAGCCAATTGCGGAAACACTTTATGATTTTGAATTAGGGCACGAAATCCGTTTAAATAAAATTGCCTTTTTTACCAATGTATATTATATGGATTATCAAAACCAACTTGTTCTTACTGGTGAAATAAATGATGTTGGTTATGTCATCATGACAAATGTTGAAAAAAGCTATCGTGCAGGTATTGAAGTAAGTAGTAACGTAAAAATCAGTAAAAAAATTGATTGGTTGGTAAATTTGAATTTGAGCAGAAATAAAATTCAAAATTTTACCGAATACGTGGATGATTGGGATACTTGGGGTCAAAGAGTAACAAAATTAGGTGAAACAAATTTGGCTTTTTCGCCCGAAATAGTTGCATCAAACATTATAAAATATCGCCCATTTAAGAGTTTTCAACTTGAGTTACAACAAAAATATGTTGGAAAACAATTCATCGACAATACGTCAAGTAATGATCGAATGCTAAATCCATACTTTGTCAATAACTTTAAAATATCCTATGCTCTAAAAACTAAACTTTTAAAGGAAATTAAGATAATGGCGATGATTAATAATATCTTAGACGAAGAATACGAAACCAATGCATGGATTTACAGATATTATGAAAGTGGCGAACACAAAGTTATGGACGGTTATTTTCCACAAGCGGGACGTAATTTCATGATTGGATTATCTGTAAATCTTTGATAATCTAAGCCATTGTTGGTGTTGTCACCAACAATGGATACTTTATTTACAAAGGACTGTTAATCCACTACGTGGAATATTTATCTTAACTTTCCATTTTTTTATTTATTTAAATGCCCTACGGGCAATTACTCCGATTAGAAAAGCAACACTACAATTTGCAAAAATTGGTCACCAACAATGGCTACTACTGCCCAATTTTTTAATTATTGATATTTAATCATCAATAAATTCAAAATAAAAAGGGAAACAGCAAGAACGACAATTGAAAACAATGCAATTTTTCTTCTTTTTTTGTTGTATTTATCCAGGTTTTCCTCTGATAAATAGTAACGACCCTCTTCTGTTTGTATTAAAACACCATGATTAACCAATCGATTAAAGATTCCACCTCTACGAATATTCAATTCTTCTAAACTTTTAGCAGAAAAAGCATCGGTTGTTGATGAATTTTTAAATTGATTTATGATGCTTCTGAATTTTACTAAAATGAAAACTACAATAATGACTGGAATAAACTGTGAGGTGAAAACAGGGAAGTCATTCATATTTTTGTATTTTTAATGATTGCAAAATTAATGAAAGATTTCGCAACATATCTTCCGATTTCATGATTTTTTAGTACTTTTGCAGTCCTTTAAATAAATTATGTCGCAGAACACACAAATACGTATTAAAAACAGGAAGGCTGAATTTGAGTATTTTATTGATCAAAAGTTCACAGCTGGGATTGTTTTGTGTGGCACCGAGATAAAATCCATCCGACAAGGGAAAGCTAACTTAACCGATTCGTATTGTGCATTTGACAATGGTGAACTTTGGGTTTACGGAATGCACATTGCCGAATACAGCTTTGGGGGACATTATAATCACGACCCAAAAGCATATCGAAAACTTTTATTATCGAAAAAAGAGTTACGAAAAATTGAATCGAAGATTAAAGAGAAAGGTACTACGGTTATACCCTTAGTTTTGTGGATTAATGAAAAAGGCTATGCAAAACTCGACATAGCGATTGCCAAAGGAAAACGACAATACGACAAACGCGAAACCATAAAAGACCGCGATAACGACCGAGAATTACAAAAGCACATCCGATAACTGCCAAATTGACAAAAAAAACCAATGGCAACAAAATTGATATTGGCGATGAAAGATTTCAAAATTAAAAATTACTATGGAAGATATTAAGAAAGAAATTAATGAATCACAATCCGAAGAAGAAATTGTAAATGTTGAAGATTCAGAAACTAAAAAGGAGAATTCCGAAGAACCTAAAACAGATGAAAAAGAGATAAAGTCTGCCGAAAATAAAAAGAAAAAGAGTTTTTTCGGCAAGTCAAAAGAGAGTGAACTCGAAAAACTCAAACTTGAACTCGAAGAAAAAAATGTCAAGGTGGCTGAAATTCATGAAAAATATCTTCGGTTATATTCCGAATTTGACAATTATCGTAAAAGAACACAAAAAGAAAAACTTGATATCATTAAAAATGCATCAGAAGATTTGATAACAAATTTATTACCTATATTTGATGATTTTGAAAGAGCTTTATCGATGATGGATAAATCAACAGATATTGAAGCGACCAAAGAAGGAGTAAATTTAATTTATCAAAAAATGTTTCGTTTGATGCAACTAAAAGGTTTAAAAGCAATTGAGTCAAAAAACCAAGCATTTAACACCGATTTCCATGAAGCGATTACATTTATTCCGTTACAAGAAGGCATGGAAGCAAACACCATCATCGACGAAATTGAAAAAGGATATTTATTAAATGATAAAGTAATTCGCTATTCGAAAGTTGTAATAGCAAAATAAAAAACAGAGAATGGCAAAACGTGATTTTTACGAAATTTTAGGAGTTAGCAAAAATGCTAACGAACAAGAGATAAAAAAAGCTTATCGTCAAAAAGCAATACAATATCACCCTGATAAAAACCCCGGCGACAAGGCTTCGGAGGAAAAATTTAAAGAAGCTGCTGAGGCATACGAAGTGTTAAGCAATCCTGAAAAGAAACAACGTTACGATCAATTTGGTCATGCCGGAGTTGGAAGTTCGGCTGCCGGTGGAGGATATGGTGGCTATGGCGGTGGAATGTCGATGGACGACATCTTTAGTCATTTTGGCGATATCTTTGGTGATGCATTTGGTGGTGGCTTTGGTGGCGGTTTTGGTGGAAGATCACGTGGGGGTAGCGGACGTAGGGTTCAGCGTGGCAGCAACTTAAGAGTGAAAGTTAAACTTACCCTTGAAGAAATTGCCAAAGGGGTTGAGAAAAAAATTAAAGTCAATAAGCAAATTGTTTGTTCAACTTGCCATGGCTCTGGAGCTAAAGATAGTAGCTCGTTTCATACTTGCACCACTTGTCATGGAAGCGGACAAGTTCACAGAGTGCAATCAACATTTTTAGGACAGATGCAAACCACTTCAACTTGTCCTCATTGTAATGGTAGTGGAAAAAATATTACGAGCAAATGTCCGACATGTGCTGGAAGTGGAGTTGTTAGAGGCGAAGAAATTGTTCCCATTAAATTACCTGCTGGTGTTGCCGAAGGAATGCAATTATCCGTTTCGGGTGGTGGAAATGCGGCACCTGATGGCGGAATTCCTGGCGATTTAATTGTCGTTATTGAAGAAATAAAACATGAAATATTTGAACGAGATGGAAATAATCTATTTTTAGAACATTACATCACTTTTCCCGAGGCAGTTTTCGGAGCTCAAATTGAAATACCAACTCTTGAAGGTAAAGCACGTATAAAAATTGATGCTGGCACGCAAAGCGGTAAGGTTCTTCGTTTAAAAGGAAAAGGTTTACCCGAGTTAAACTCTTATCATCATGGAGATTTATTGGTAAATATTAATGTTTGGACTCCAAAAAAGATTTCAAAAGAGGAAAAAGAAATGCTCGAAAAAATGTCTATTTCAGATAATTTTAAACCGAAACCCGAGGGTAAAGATCATAGCTTTTTTGAACGTATGAGGCAGTTTTTTAATTAATTGCTAAATGCCTTTTTCACCCAATTCTTATATTAAATTTCTAAAAAGCTAATTAAAAGTTATCTAATCAGCTTTAGGCTCAACATGGATTATGACCGTTAAATGCTTAATCATTTTTTTTAACATCTCTTCAACCTCATCACATCGCTTGTGTGATTCAATTAATGTTAAATTTTTGGGTAACTCCATGTGAAACTCTACAAATTTATTATTACCCGATTTTCGTGTTTTTAAGTCATGATACAAAACAGAATTACTTTCTAGTTTGTCTTTCAGTAATTCCAAATCAGGTTTATCCAATGAAGTATCTAATAGTGGATTAAAAGCTCTTTTTAACAGATTATACGACTCTTTGATAATCATAAGAGCTACAATTAAGGCACAAATTGGGTCGAGAATAGACATTCCTGTTAATTGAATCATTAACAGACCGAAACACACACCTAGCGAGGTATAAACATCCGTTTTTAAATGTAGTGCATCAGCTTCAAGAGCAATAGAATCGGTTTCTTTTGCAACTTTATATAATCGTTTTGAAACAAAAAAATTCACAACTGCCGAAACAAACATCACAATCATACCAATAAACAAAAATTCAGAGGCATGAGGATTTAATATTTTTTCAATAGCTTCATAAATTATCCAAATAGCGGCAACAAATATTAATAAAGCCTCCACAACCCCAGAAACGTTTTCATATTTTCCATGTCCATAAGGATGTAAATCATCTGCCGGATGGTCGGAAAATTTCACGGCAAAAAATGCAATAACTGCTGCCAACAAATCCATCATCGAATGTATAGCTTCCGAAATAATACTTACCGATCCGGTATAAAACCCTGCACTAAACTTAATAATTATCAATAAAGTGTTTGATATTACTGATAATCGAGCAATTGAAACTTTACGATTCATTATATTATTTATTATTATTATTTTTTGCAAAAATATATCGAAAATTAATTCGAAAATAAAAAAGTTATGACCAGTTATTACCAGCCAAAAGGCAATAACATATTTGAGTATGAATTAGTAATAGTTCCGTTTAAATTACATTCCTGGCACTCCTCCACCCTGCCCTTGTCCTTGACCACTTTTTTGTTCTTTTTCCAACTCAATTTTACCAAATCTAAATGTTAATCCTATAACATAACACCTACTATTCGACCAAGATTTATCGGTGGATATAAGTGTTGGCGTTTGAGTAATTTGAGTACTTTTTTGAGTATTAAAAATATCTTGTGCACTAATACTTAACGACATTTTTCGTTTAAAAAAATCAGCTTTTAGAGATGCATTAACAAAAAACATATCACTCGTTGTACCCATTAAACTTGGCGATTTTGATCGATAAAATCCCATCATCTGAAACTGATAGTTTTTTAAAAAGAAACCCGAAACTATTAATTTACCATCGTACGAAAAATCATTTTTTGAAACAACATAAGAGCCTAAATCGGCATAAATATCTTTATTGTAAAAATTTCCATTAATCATAACATTCAAAAATGGTTTCGGTCGGAAAGTAAACGTAACATCTCCACCAGTAAATATATCCATCCCCGAATTTGTCATAAACGAATATAACGTATAACGCTGAAGGTAGCTATCATACACTGCCTCCATAGTATTTGTTTGGCTTTTGTTGGTTCTTCGGTGGTAAAGCGACAAACTCAAATATCCGATTTTTTGAAAATATTTCGATGCTCCAAATTCAAATGAATTTGTAAATGCGGGTTTTAAATCGGGATTCCCTTTCCAAATCGACTCTTCGTTCATATAACTAATAAACGGGTCGAGATACCAAATTTGTGGATATTGCACTCTTCGACTGTAACTTAAAGTATAACTATACATTTTTTGAGTTTGATAGCTTAAATGTGCCGAAGGAAATAACCCTAAATAATCACGATTAACTTGCGAAGCCATTGTAATTGAATTCAAAAAATTATATTGATATTCACCTCTTAAGCCTAATTTATAGGTAAATGACTTTATTTTTTGCGACCATGAAATAAATGCATTGGCTTGATTTGAATATGCTTTTTTATAATTGCTAAAAAGCTCAGAATTTATCCACTTTTGAGAATTAAAATCAAATGTATCAACAGGTGAATTTTGATTAAATGGCGAATAATTTAATGACACCCCTGATTCAAACGTATAATTGGTTTTAAAATTATTAAAGTATTTAACGTCAATATCATACCACGACCCATCATAGTCGTTTGTTGATAAATATCTTCTATTTCGGTTAATGTTAGAATACACCTTTTCGGAATTTTCTCCTAAATTGTTATTTATCCATTGCCCCAAACTAAAATCAATATTAAGATAATGTTTTTGAGGAATAAAATCATGATTAAAAGAACCCCCAGCATGCCAATTTTTTCCTTTACTATCTGATAAATTTTTCTGTTGGATATTATAAGTGGTTGAATCAAAATAAACATATCGTTCATTTAAATTTGCCATTTCGGTTTTACCACTACTAATATTACCGCCAAAATAAATATTGGCACGTGTTTTTTCAGAAAAATTATATTCAGTATCAAAATATAAAGCATTCCATGCATAATCTGCACTATTTCTTTTAGTTGAATTATAATCGTACAAATTATTTATATTATTTTTCACAATACCTCTATTTGTATTATTCCATTCATATTTTTGACTTGAATAGGCAGTGTATACATTAAATTTCCATTTTTCGTTGGACCAAACAAACGACAACCATGGATTTAATTGTGGTTGAGTTCCAGCATTTACACCTAACGACAAAAGGAAGTTTTTCTTGATTTTTTGTTTTGTAACAATATTTATAATACCACCCGTACCGCTTGCACTGTATTTTGACGAAGGATTTGTCATTACCTCAATACGTTCTAATGTGTTCGCTGGAAGCTGTTGTAAATAAGTTTTTAAACCATCGGCAGGTATGCGAGATGGTTTATCATTTATCCAAATTTCAACATCACTCACACCTCGCAACGTAATGTTTCCTTCCAAATCAACCCAAACACCAGGGGCATTTTGCAAGGCATCGGATGCTGAACCAGTTTGCACACTGGGGTCCTCACTAACGTTATATACCTTTTTGTCGGCTTCGTATTGATACATTAACTTATCGGCTTTAATCTCCACTGTTTCTAAGTTCTGAGCAGTTTTACTCAAAAAAACATCTCCAACAATTGTTACTTTTTCAATTAATTTTAATGGAATTAATGTACTGGGATAACCCATGTATGATATTCTTAAATAATACAACCCACTATCTAGTCCTTTTATCTGAAAAAAACCAACATTGTCGCTTGTTGTTCCTTTAATAAAAGTAGTATCACTTTGTTTTAAAATACCCACATTCGCATACGGCAGAACTTCTTTCGATAAACTATCTAATAAATGACCTTCAATGGAATAATTTTTATTTGTTTGTTGAGAAAATCCAACTAACATAATGCTCAAAAATGAGAGTAAAAAAAGAAAATTTTTCATAGCCAATATTTAATTTTGTCAAATGTATAAATATCTTTTTACACTTTTGATTTTTTTAGATGTTTTAAGATTTAATTTAGATAAACACCAAATATTACGCGATAAAACTTATTGGTTGTCCGAAGTCTGAGACTTCGGACAGCTGAACAAAACACTTCGGACTGCTATAACTACGGACTACGGATTTCGAAAACGAAACATCAATACAACATGACTAATAGATAAAAGGTATTACCCTCCATGTATTTCTTGAGTATTCAGAATATTGAGAAAATTTAATTTTAAGAAAATGTTCTTCAATATTCATTTTCAAAATCAAATCAAAAATTAACACTATAAAAATCATGGCATTTAACAGATTAAAGTCATCAATTAAAAACGACATACAATAAAGAATAACTGCTGTATACATTGGATGACGAATAATTTTATACGGACCTTTTCTGGTAAGTTCAGCATTTTGGCGTAAATCGGGCAACGCTGTTATGGTTGATAGTTTCATGCTTATTAAAGCCCATAATCCAATAATACTCGATATTGATAACCCAAAAATCATCATGCTTGATGCATTTGAAATATTTATTGTAAATGTAAACCATGCAATAATTCCAAACTGAATTATTACTAGCAGATAACGAAGAAACTTAAATTTCAAAAAGAAATTTACCATGATTTTTTTTTCAAAGATACATTTTTTTTGTTGTCCGAAGTCTGGTTGTCCGAAGTCGCTGTCCGAAGTCTGGCTGTCCGAAGTCTCAGACTTCGGACAACAAAAAAACAACAAAAAAAAGCTCCAAAAATTTTTGGAGCTTTTTAAATTATTATACGGAGTGTTAGTTTTTAACTTCCTCGTAATCAACATCCTGAACATTGTCAGTTGGTTGATCTTGATTTGGTTGTTGATCTTGCGGTTGACCTTGATTTGGTTGTGCTTCTTGAGTGTTTTTGTACATCTCTTCGGAAGCAGCTTGCCAAGCAGCATTCAAATCATTTGTAGCATTTTCGATAGCAGCAAAGTCTTTTTGTTGATGAGCTTCTTTTAGTCGAGTCAATGCCGATTCGATAGTCGATTTTTTATCAGCGGGAATCTTATCGTCATACTCTTTAAATTGTTTTTCGGTAGAGAAAATCAATGCATCGGCAGCATTTAATTTATCAATTTCTTCCTTTTGTTTACGGTCAGCATCGGCATTTGCTTCAGCTTCGGCTTTCATTTTGCGGATTTCTTCATCGGATAAACCAGAAGAGGCTTCGATTCGTATTTTTTGTTCTTTACCAGTAGCTTTATCTTTTGCCATTACATTTAAGATTCCATTGGCATCAATATCAAAAGTAACTTCAATTTGAGGTATTCCTCGAGGTGCTGGTGGAATTCCATCTAAATGGAAACGTCCAATACTTTTGTTATGAGCTGCCATAGGGCGTTCACCCTGTAGGATATGTATCTCAACACTTGTTTGATTATCAGCAGCTGTACTAAAAACTTCAGATTTTTTAGAAGGAATTGTTGTGTTTGATTCAATTAATTTAGTCATCACACCACCTAAAGTTTCAATTCCTAATGAAAGTGGAGTAACGTCAAGTAATAGTACATCTTTTACTTCACCGGTTAACACACCACCTTGGATAGCAGCACCAATAGCTACCACTTCGTCGGGATTAACACCTTTTGATGGAACTCTGCCAAAGAAATCTTCTACCACTTTTTGAATAATTGGAACACGTGTTGAACCACCAACTAAAATAACTTCTTGAATGTCGCTTGGTTTTAATCCAGCATCTGACAATGCTTTTTTACAAGGTTCGATAGTGCGTTTAACTAAATCATCAATTAATTGTTCAAATTTTGCTCTACTCAACGAACGCACAAGATGCTTCGGAATACCATCAACAGGCATAATGTATGGCAAGTTGATTTCGGTAGAGTTTGAATTTGACAACTCAATTTTTGCTTTTTCTGCGGCTTCTTTTAAACGTTGAAGAGCCATTGGGTCTCTTCTTAAATCGATATTTTCATCCTTTTTAAATTCATCTGCTAACCAATCAATTATTTTTTGATCGAAATCATCACCACCTAAATGAGTATCTCCGTTTGTTGATTTTACTTCAAAAACACCATCACCTAACTCAAGTATTGAAATATCAAAAGTACCACCACCTAAGTCGTACACCGCAACTTTTACATCAGACATTTTTTTGTCTAATCCATAAGCTAAAGCGGCAGCTGTAGGTTCGTTAATAATACGTTTTACTTTTAATCCTGCAATTTCGCCTGCTTCTTTTGTAGCCTGACGTTGCGAATCACTAAAATAGGCAGGAACTGTAATAACAGCTTCGGTAACTTCAGTACCAAGATAATCTTCGGCAGTTTTCTTCATTTTTTGGAGTACCATTGCCGAAATTTCTTGAGGTGTATATAATCTTTCATCAATTTTAACCCTTGGCGTATTATTGTCACCTTTTACCACATTATAAGGCACACGACCAACTTCCATCGAAACTCTATCAAAAGTTTCACCCATAAATCGTTTAATTGAATAAATGGTTTTATGTGGATTTGTAATAGATTGACGTTTAGCAGGATCACCAACTTTACGCTCACCGTTTTCGGTAAAAGCTACTATCGATGGGGTAGTTCTGCGTCCTTCGTTGTTTGTTATAACTACTGGCTCATTTCCTTCCATAACTGCAACACATGAGTTGGTAGTTCCTAAATCGATTCCGATAATTTTTCCCATAATAAATATAATATTTGTTTATTGTTCTGTTTGTTGACGACTTGCTTGTCAATCACTATGCCATGCCAAAAAACCAACAATTATGTCATGTTTTTTGAAAAAATAATTACTGTAAACAACAAAAACTGACATTTTGACTGTTTTAATTGATGTTTTTTTATTTCACTCGTAAAAAAGGGTTTAAGGCTTTAATTTAATTAATAAAAAAGAAACAACTCGAATCAAAAAATTAGTCATTCAATCTTTTTTTTATTTACTTTTGATGTTCAAAAATTACAAAAAATGAAATCACGCCTTATAACACTAACCTCACTCCTATTTTTATTCATTTTATCTTTTAATTCGTGTAATAACGAACTTGAAATTAACGGAGAACTTAAAGAAACTACTGTTGTTTATGGTTTACTAAACCAGTCCGATTCAGTGCAATATTTAAAAATATACAAAGCATTTTTAACCGAAGAAAACACCTTAATTGCTGCTTCAAAACCCGAAAATATTTATTACTACGATTCCATTGAAGTGTATTTAGAAATTTTAGAACCCAGTGGAAACGGTTATATTAATAAAGGCATCATCCAATTTGATACAACCACTGCAATACCAAAAAATTCTGGCATCTTTTCAAACCCTTATCAAATATTATATCGAAGTAAGCCCGGACAGCCTCTATTAAATTCAAGTTATTTTTACAAAGTTATTATACGTAATAAATATACTGGAAAAGAGACCACCGCAACTACAAATTTAATTGAAGCCCCCAACAATTTGAATCCTTTTGCTTGGAAATCGTTTAATCCTGGTTCGCCATACGCCCCTTTAATTAATGTTTTTAGTGCAATAGCTATTACAGCACCAATTAACTCAGCCCAAGTTGAAGTATATTTAGAATTTAAGTATATTGAAAAAAACATTATTACTGGCGATAGTGTTAAAAAAGGACCTATTGTAGTTAGTATTGGTTCTACTAAAAATTTGAAATTTGACGATTCATTTGATTTGAACTTATCGGGAAATAAGTTTTTAAATGGGTTAGCTAAAAATATTTCTGTTGACCCTAACATTATTAGGTATGATGATACCTGCTCTATGGTTATTTGGGCAGCAGGTGCTGAATTTATTAGATATAATGAAGTAAATGCCCCTTCGTTGAGTATTGTTGAGGAACGACCAACATACACTAATGTATCTAACGGGTTAGGGCTCGTTTCGTGCAGATATTATTATAGGTATCCAAAAGTTATGCTAAACAAAGCTTCTGTTGATTCGCTCAAAAAAAGTAGCATTACTAAAAATTTAAATTTTTATGCATTTTAATAAATATGAGTCGACCTTCAAAAAAGAACTTACCCAAAGTTAAAGTTGCAGAAATTAATAAACCTAAAATCGAAAACAAGAAAAATAATTCAATTTATTTTTCAATCATTGTCTTTATAAGTGCTTTTTTAGTATATGTTAACACTTTTAACCATGGTTATGTGCTTGATGATTATGGAGTATTAAAAGACAACTGGATTGTTAAAAGTGGAATAAATGGCATTCCTACTATTTTATCTACTACCTATCGATATGGAATAAACCATCTTACCGATAAACTTTACCGACCAGTTCCACTTGTCATGTATGCTATTGAATGGCAAATTTCACCCGACAATCCGTCAATTTCTCACTTTGTAAATATTCTTTTTTATGCCTTAGCCTGTTTATCTCTATTTATTTTTTTAAAAAGATTATTAATAAAATATTCCATTTTTTATCCTTTTTTCATAGCTCTCCTTTTTGCCGTGCATCCAGTTCACACCGAGGTAGTTGCAAACATAAAAAGTCGAGACGAAATAATGTCTTTTTTCTTTTTAATGTGGTGTTTTATCTTTTTTATAAAATTTCTTGACAAGAAAAAAATCATATTTCTTTTGGTTTCATGCTTAACTTACTTCCTTTCATTTTTATCAAAAGAGGGAGTAATAACAATGTTGATTATTTTCCCTCTACTAACTTGGTATTTAACCGATATATCGTTGAAAAAAAACATGGTTACTTCTTTGATAATGCTAATACCTGCTTTAATTTATATCGGCATTCGGCAAGTTATTGTTACAAAGTACAACGTAGATGCACCAACTTCAGTTATTGATAATTTCCTTGCAACTTCCCCCAATTTTATAACTCAATTTGCCACTGCTACTTGGTTATTGGGGAAATACATCTTATTATTATTTATTCCTTATCCTCTTATTTGTGATTATGGGTATCAATATTTGAACTTTATTTCAATTGGAGATTACCGATTTTTGATTTCCTTTATTACATATATCGCATTAGCAATTTTTGTAATTCTAAAGTTTAAGAAAAAACTCATGATAGTTTTTGGAATTATATTTTTTCTGGCAGGAATTTCATTGTACAGCAATATCTTCATGACCATCGGAGCTGCTTTTGCCGAAAGATTTTTGTTTCTCCCCTCGCTTGGTTTTTGTATTTCCATAGTTTTACTTTTTTCTTCTAATTCAAAGTCGGACAAACAAAATAGTGCAATATTGATTCAGTTTCCTAAGTATGCATTTACAACTATAATAATAGTATTGCTGATTTATAGTGGATATTCAATAAATAGAGCATCGGATTGGAAAAATCAATATACTTTATTTGGAAAAGACGTAAAAAAAGCACCAAATAGTGCTCATTTGCGTTTATGGTGGGGACTTGCGTTGCGTGATGAAGCAATGGAATATGATGATGTTATGAAAAAAAATCAATTGATGAAGCAAGCCATTGATGAATTTGATGCCGGATTGAATATTTACCCAACTTATCCCGATTGTTTCGAACAATTAGGATTAGCATGGTATCGATTAGGAAATAAAGAAATCGCTTTCAAAAATTACACTGAAGCATTAAAATATAACCCCGAAAAAGCCGTAACCTACAGTAATTTAGGCATATTGTACTTTGAAAGTGGAGATTATGTTAAATCCCTTGAATTATATTTAAAAGCCACAAAATTAGACCCCAGATACGCTGATGGTTGGTTTAATTTAGGCAGTACATATGGAATGACTGGAAAATATGACTTAGCCATTGAAGCCTTTCAAAATTGTATAAAATATGACCCAGAAAATGCTAAAGCACATGAGTTCATGGGAGTTACATACCAAAACATGAATCAACCCGACAAAGCAAAACCATGGATCGAAAAAGCAAAACAAATCGAGACAATTAAAAAAAATAAAAAAATCAAACAATAACTCTCTTTTTATTGTTTATTATGACTATTTATAAATTTTACGTTTTTTTATTATACATCAAAAAATATTTATTTTATCTTTGTACAAACTAAATTTCAAAAACATGAAAAAAATTACCTTTTTATTAGCTTTTGCTCTTATAGCATTCGCTTTCAGTACAAAAGCTCAAATCACCTTAACAGGCACTTCGTACACCCAAAACTTTGACGGAATTGGAACTGGTTTTCCATCTGGATGGATGGTGAAATTACATGCAACAGCAACAACATTAGGAACTGACACAGTTCTTAACACGGCAAAAACAAAATGGAACAATACTGCAAAAGGGATATTCAATTATGCTTCTGCAGATGGCTTAACCTCTACTTCTGATTCTGCAACTCAAGCTAATGCAACCGATAGAGCATTGGGAATTAGACAAACTGGTGCTGTTGGAGATCCAGGAGCTGCATTTACATTCCAAATTGCAAACACCACCGACATGAACACATTTAACTTGTCATTTAAACTTCAATCTTTAGATGCAAGTTCACCAAGAACTACTACTTGGAAAGTTCAATTCGCAACAGGTGCTAATCCTACTTCATTCACTGATTTAACCACTACTCCAACCACATTAACAACTGGCGGATCAACCTGGTCAAACACCGATGTTACGGTAAGTTTTGGTGCATTATTAGACAACCAAGCAGGTCCAGTTTGGATTAGAATTATTGCGTTAACAGGTTCATCTGGCTCAGGAAATAGAGCTTCAACAGCTATTGATGATGTAAACTTAACTTGGACAAATGGTGCTGCTACTACAGTGGCTGCTCCTACTTTTAATCCAGGTGCAGGCACTTTTTATAATTCAGTAAATGTTACTTTATCTTGCTCTACAACAGGTTCAGAGATTCGCTACACTACTAACGGTAATACACCTGATGAAAATTCTACACTTTATACTACTCCAATTGTTGTTAACAATGTTGGAAGCACAACCATTAAAGCAATTGGAATAAAAAGTGGTCTAACCACAAGTGCTGTCGCATCGGCTACTTATGTTATTACTACTCCTACAAACTGTGCAAACATTGCTGAACTTAAAACTAAAACTGCCGATAATTCAACAATTTATGCTCTAACTAATGAAGTGTTGATGACCTTTAAACAAACTAATAGAAACCAAAAATTTGTTCAAGACGCTTCGGGTGCAATTTTAATTGATGACCAAAGTGGTAACATTACTACAAGTTATAATATTGGTGACGGCATCACTGGTTTGGTTGGTAAATTAACCATGTATTTTGGCATGTACCAATTTGTTCCTATTCAAGACCCAGGTGCTGCAACAACTACAGGTAATACAATTCCTGTGTTAGATGTTACCATTGCTGAAATGCTAGATTCTGTTGCATTTAAACCTCATCAATCAAAACTTGTTCGTATTAATAATGCAAAATTTCAAGATGCTAACGGTACAATTACCTTTACAACAAACAAAAAATACCGTTTAAATGTAGGCGGAACAATTGATTCTACTTTTAAAACATCTTTCTACTCAGTTGATTATATTACAACTGCTATTCCTCAAGGTACTGGTACAATAACAGGAATTGCCCATTTAACATACGGTCGTTATCAAATAACTTCTCGTAGCTCTTCGGATATTGATGTTCACGTTGGAATCGACCAAAATGAAAATCAAAACATTCGTATTTATCCTAACCCTGCATCCTCAAAAATAAATGTTGAAACAGATAAAACGGCTGATTTAAAAATCACCAATTTGTTAGGACAAGTTGTATTTGAACAAAAAGAAATTAATGGATTATTCCAAATTAATTCTTCTACTTACAATAAAGGTGTTTATTTTGTAACTCTTCAATTTGAAAACGGCGAAAAAGTTACACGTAAAATTAGCGTTAACTAGCTCATTATCAAATAAAAAAAAGCTGCTCATTTTATGGGCAGCTTTTTTTTATTTTTTATTTTTCAGTTTTCTTATCCATCGGTCCTCGCTTGTAGATAATTAAACCGTTTAAAAAATTACGCAGTATTTGATCTTGCAGGGGAACATAATTAGGGTGGTCTTCTTTTCGGAAAAATGCTCCCAATTCACTTTTAGTTACTCTAAAATCGACTAATTTCAAAATATCAATAATGTCTTCATCTCGAAGTTTTAATGCTACTCGCAATTTCTTTAAAATATCGTTGTTAGTAAGTGCCATAGGTTAAAAATATGGTGCAATGTACAATTTTTTTTGAATTTGAGTGAAAAAAAATTGATTACGTCAATATAAAATCAAATTAATCAATAGAATATTTTAAAAATCGAACCATGTGATTTTTTGGGTTTAATCCCGATTTAATGCTTGTTATAATTTACTTCAATGATTTGAATTATAACTATTTAAATGTTTTAGCGATTCTATTGCTGACTAAGGGTTTTAAATAAATTTAAATCCAAAACTATTTAACAATAAAGTTGTTAATTTTACAATCAAAATAAAAGATTATGAAAACACAAGATATACTCAAATCACAACGAGATTATTTTAATTTGGGCGAAACGATGAGTTTAAAATTCAGGATTGAACAGTTTAGAAAGCTCAAAAAGCTGATATTAACTCATGAAAAAGAAATTCTACAGGCGGTTTATACCGATTTAAGAAAACCCGATTTTGAAAACCAACTTGCCGAAACGCAGTTTACAATAATGGAAATTAACCATACTTTGAACCATTTAAATTATTGGATGAAACCGAAGTACGTTGATACTCCGATTTTTCACAAACCTGGATACAGTTATGTTAAACCAGAACCTTTAGGAGTTTCGTTAATTATCGCTCCTTGGAATTACCCTTTTCAACTATTAATGGCTCCACTAGTTGCAAGCATTGCTGCTGGCAATTGTTCCATTTTAAAACCATCGGAGCTATCGGCTAATACTTCCAAAATAATTTCAGAATTAATATCAAAAACATTTGACCCAAGTTATATTGCAGTAATTGAAGGTGGCGTTGAAGAAACAAGTGAACTATTAAATCAGAAATTTGATTATATATTTTACACTGGAAGTACTCAAGTTGGAAAAATTGTCATGTCGGCTGCAGCAAAACATCTTACCCCAATTACACTTGAATTAGGTGGAAAAAGCCCTTGTATTGTTGATAATAATATTCCTATTAAACAAACTGCACGCAAAATTATTTGGGGAAAGTTTTTGAATGCAGGACAAACGTGTATTGCTCCTGATTATATTTTGGTTGATAAAACCATAAAAGATAAGCTAATTGAAGCATTTAAAGAAACGATTATTGAATTTTATAGTATTGATGTTCAAAAATCTGATAATTATGCTCGAATTATTAACGAACGCCATTTTAATCGGCTTACTTCTTTATTAAATAGTGGGAAAATTTTAGTTGGTGGTGTAACCGATAAAAATGATTTGTTTATTTCACCAACGATTATCGCAAATCCCGATTTAAAAAGCGAGTTAATGTCCGAAGAGATTTTTGGACCAATTTTACCCATAATTGAATATTCCGAAAAAGAGGAAGCTGTCACTTTTATCAAAAGTCGTCCTAAACCGCTTGCACTTTATATATTTTCAAAGAGTGATAATTTTATTCAAACTATACTAAATCAAACATCATCGGGTGGTGTGTGTATTAATGATACCATTTCGCATATTACTTCAACATTTTTACCATTTGGAGGTGTGGGCGATAGCGGTATGGGGCAGTACCATGGTAAAAAAGGATTTGATGCTTTTTCGCACCAAAAAAGTGTAATGAAAAAAAGTTTTTTAATGGATTATTCGATGCGTTATCCACCTTATGTAAAGCTAACAAAGTTTTATAAAAAGCTTATTGAATTTGTTTCATAGTAATTTAAGAACTCCTTACAACGTAATTAGGTTTTAAGTACTAAATCAAAATCTATTTTTTCGATTCATGCTGTCCGAAGTCTCAGACTTCGGACAACGATGATTGCTTCCCTGCGGTCGGCGGACTTCCATGGGTGGGGCTAAAATCAAAATCTATTTTTCTGCGAAAAATTAGATTTTTTTATGATAGTGCATTTCAAGCAAGCTTGATGCA
>CAZFPO010000024.1:0-33589 GCA_964521105.1 uncultured Lentimicrobiaceae bacterium
TGAACTGCAAAGATAAAAAAATTAGGTGAAAGATTGAGTATTCATTTTTTATTTTTATATAATGAAACAATTAATTCCCAAAATCTTGTTCCAAATTCTTCATTTGAAAATTATATTGATTGCCCATTGTGTCATGCGTTTCTTGGTGCAATTGAAAGTGCTTATCCTTGGCAAAGCACATTCCCTTTGGGTGGTAGTACGGATTATTATAATACATGCACTTTTGATGATTGTGAAACCACAATTGCCGTGGGTCTTTTGTTTCCAAATTATATGAGACAAATACCAAGAACAGGCAACGGTATGGCTGGTTTTATAACATTTGATCCTTCAGATACATCTGGTGTTTGCGATTATAAAGAGTATCTTCAAATAGAGTTACTAACAAATTTAAAAACAAATACAAAGTATTGTTTTCCTGTTGGGTGTCACTTTATAATTACAGTTTATATGCTATCGACAAAATTCAAGCTTATTTTTCTGATACTTTAGTGATGTTTGAACCATCACTAAATATTTGGCTTCACAATCAATTTCAGCCTCAAGTGTCCAACCCTGAATTTAGAATCATTACTGACACCATGAATTGGGTTAAGGTTGAGGGGAGTTTTATTGCGAATGGAAATGAAAAATTTTTAATTATTGGTAATTTTGTAACATGGGACGAAGTGAATTTTATGCAGGTTCGTCCGTTTCCAGAATTTTTCTCATCAGATACGATTCAAAAGAATTTCTATTTCTTCGATGATGTCGCTGTTTACGAGGATGGCACACCATTTTATGAGGCAGATGTTGGCGTTGCGGATACTTGTGTGGCACGAGGCACGCAATTGGTGTTGGGAGGCGTAGCTCGTGATGAGTATTTATATTGGTGGTACAATAAGCAAGGCGATTTAATCAGCACCCAAAGCAGTATAGTTGTTACTGCCACCGAAAGCACCACTTATTATCTGCGGCAAAAGGATTTTAAATTCGACGAAACCTTAGACAGCATTTATATAAAAGTAGGTAATTGTAGCGAAATTCCCGATTATAGCGGCTATGATTTTGCCATTTATCCCAATCCAAATAATGGTGATTTTCAAGTTCGGTTCAATACTGCCGTTCCTGAAGGTGCTGTGTTAGAGTTGTATGATTTGTTGGGTCGTAAATTAGCGGAATACCCACTTTCGGGCAGTGGAAATATTGCAAACATAAATGGCATCGAAGTCGCTTCGGCAATTTATTACGCCACGGTTGTGGTGCCAAATAGTTTTAGAAAAAGTGTGAAGATGGTGATAATGAAATAATGTGTCAATTATTCAATGTGCCAATTTGAAGATTTGAAGATGAGTTAATTTGAAGATTTGAAATGTGCTAATTTGAAGATTTGAAAATGATATGTTTTGAAAATTTGATATAAATGTGCGTTGGATCGCCCCTTCAGGGGTTTGGGGGTAGGGTGGGTTTATTTTGCAAATATTGGGCATTAACTGGTTTTCGAGCGAAGCAGAGTCAAAAACACCTTCTCGAAATAATCAAATTTTAAAGAAATTTAATCATTATTAAATCTTTAAAATCAAATTAACTTAAATATTTATCAAAATATCTTATTTTTGTATTCCAATTTTGTCTATGAAAATCAAATTTTTGATATTAGCTTTTGCACTTTGTCTTTTAACAGTTGTTAGCGGGCAAAAGGTAGCATTAGTGCTCAGTGGTGGTGGCGCTAAGGGCACAGCACACATTGGCGTAATACGAGCTTTAGAAGAAGAAGGAATTCCCATCGATTTTATAGCAGGTACATCGGCAGGAGCCATTGTTGGGGGTATGTATGCTGCGGGTCTATCGCCCGATCAAATGGAAGCTCTATTCCGAAATCCTGAATTTTCGAGTTGGGTTACCGGTGAAATTAATGAAGAATATATTTATTATTTTAAAAAACGTAAACCAAATCCTAATTGGGTGCGATTCAAATTTGAATGGGATTCCATTTTTTCACCTTCTTTGCCAATAAATATTGTTTCGCCATACCAAATGGATTTTGCCTTTATTGAGCTTTTTTCGCAAGCGGATGTGCCTTCAAAAGGAAATTTCGATAGTTTATTTGTCCCTTTTCGATGTGTTGCAACCAATTTAAATCAAAATATCGGTCAAGTTTTAAAAAGCGGTAGTTTGCGCGATGCAATTAGAGCTTCTATGACGTATCCTTTTTATTTTAAACCCATTAAAATTGATGGCAATGTAATGTACGATGGAGGAATGAGAAATAATTTCCCATCAGATGTTGCAATCGAAGAGTTTAATCCAGATGTAATTATTGGTAGCAAGGTTGCAAGTTCAAACGAAGTTCCGAATACCGATAATATATTCAGTATTGTTGAAAATATGTTGATGTTTAACGAGCAATTCGACCTTTTGTGCGGATATGGTGTGTTAATTGAGCCTAAAGTTGAAAACATTGCCGTTACCGATTTTTCAAAAGCAGATATTTTTATTAAAAACGGTTATAATGCTGCAAAAGCTAAAATTCATGAAATCAGAATGTACGTTCACGACAGTGTGCCTCAATGGCAAGTACAACTTAAACGCAAACAATTTGTTGATAAAAAAGCTGCTATTTATTTTGATGAAGTGAATGTTCAGGGGTTAGACCATCTTCAATCTGAGTTTTTGAAAAATCAACTATTAAAACGAAAAGACTCTGTTTCAATTAGCGAATTAAAAAAAGAATACTTTAAAATTATTGCAGACGATAAAATTAGAAGTATTTATCCGAGCATTGTTTATAATTCAAAAACAAATAAATATACCTTTAATGCTAATGTAGAAAAATCGGAAAACTTTGAATTACAGTTTGGTGGCAATATTTCGTCGAGTACTTTTACCACATTTTTTTTAGAGTTACAATACAAACAATTCGACATTCAAGGGTTAAAGGTGGCAGCTAATGCCTATTTAGGTCGTTTTTACAACTCGGCCACTGCTAATGTCCGAATGGATTATCCTGGCGAAAAACCATTTTATCAAGAAGTTACCATTGGGTTTAATAACTTTAATTATTTTAACACCTCCCAAATGTTTTTTGGCGATGAAACGCCATCATATATGAAAAAAAATGAGAATTTTTTAAACTTCAATTTTTCATTTCCCTCAAAATTAACTAATAAAGCTAAACTCGATTTTGGAATGAACATAGCCACCTTATCCGACAGTTATTATCAAACTTTTAATTTTACTCGTCTGGATACATACGACGAAAATTCCATGGATATGATTAGCGTTTATGTTCAACGAGAGTTTAACACCCTCGATAAACCGCAGTATGCCACTAGTGGCCAAAAACTCACATTTCAAACACTTTATGTAAATGGATTTGAACGAAATACACCTGGGTCTACTTCTCCCGATTTAAATGCCCAAACAAAAAGTCATAACTGGTTTACTCTTAAAATTAATTACGAAAATTATGCTCCTATTTCAAAAATATGGCGAATGGGAATTTACGGTGATTGTGCGTTTTCAAATCAGCAAGTTTCGGCTACTTATGTAGCTAGTAAATTGCGGTCGCCTGCTTTTTTACCTTTGCCTCAATCGCAAGCCATTTTTTTACGAAACTACCGCGATTATAATTATATTGCGATGGGCTGGAAAAATATATTTAAAGTTTATAAAAGTGTCGATTTTAGGATTGAAACTTATGGCTACTTGCCCTTTACTCCAATTTTAAAAAACGATAATGGCACAGCCCAAATTGCCGAAGTTAAAGATTGCTATAAATACGCATCATTTATTGGATCTGCTGGCTTAGTTTACGGAACTAAGGTAGGTCCGTTATCGCTAACCGTCGATTATTATAGTAATTACGAAGACAATCTTATGTTTGGACTCAATTTTGGCTACATTTTATTTAACAAACGCCCTCTATATTAATCCCATTTTAATCCATAAAATAATTTAAATCCTAAGGAATTTATTTTTAATTATAAATATTTTTTTAACTTCGTCTAATAATAAAATTATAATATGAAATACAAAATGATAGACTCCGCACTTTTTGCACGAAATCGTCAAAAAGTAATCAATAAATTAAAATCAGATAGTTTGGTAATACTTGTTTCTAACGATGAAATGCCCCGCTCGGGCGACCAATGCTTCCCTTTTAAACAAAATCCAAATCTTTTATATTTAACGGGGATTGATCAAGAAGAAACCATTCTAATTCTTTGCCCAAATCATCCAAACGAAGCATATCGTGAAATTTTATTTTTAAAACAAACAAACGAACATATTGCCGTTTGGAATGGTCATAAATATACAAAAGAAGAAGGAGCGAAAATTTCAGGCATTAAAAATGTAAAATGGGTAGAAGATTTTGAGCCAATTTTAAAAGATTTGATGGTTTATTCTCGAAACACCTATTTGAATATTCCTGAAAATCCCCGTTTTTCAACCGAAGTTATTTGCAAAGAACGTCGTTTTACCGATGAAATAATGAAACAATTTCCACTACATAAATATCGCCGATTTGCTCCAATTATTGATGCGATAAGAGTTGTAAAGGACACTGAAGAAATTGAACAATTAAAAAAAGCCTGTGAAATTACATCTAAAGCATTTTTTAAAGCTATTGCTCAAGTTAAACCCGGCGTTTGGGAATATGAAGTGGAAGCGGAATTAATTGCCGAAATGATTCGAAATGGGGCAGCGGGTCATTCGTTTACTCCAATTGTTGCATCTGGCAAAAGCTCTTGCGTATTACATTATATCGAAAATGACAAAAAAATGAACGATGGCGACATTCTATTGATGGATTTTGGTGCCGAGTATGCCAATTACGCGGGCGACTTAACTCGTACTATTCCTGTTAATGGGAAATTTTCACCTCGTCAAAAAGAAGTGTATCAAGCATGTTTAAACGTTTATACACAAGCAAAAAAAATGTTTGTTCCCGGTAACACCATCAATAATCTTCATGCTGATGTTTGTAAAATTATGGAACAAGAACTTATTAAACTTGGCTTGTTCACTCAAAAAGATGTTGAAAAGCAAGACCCAGAAGCTCCATTGTTTAAAAAATATTTCATGCACGGAACTTCCCATTTTATTGGTTTAGACGTTCATGACGTAGGCACAAAAGACATGAAATTTATAAGTGGAATGGTACTTAGTTGCGAACCCGGAATTTATATTCCTGAAGAAAGTATTGGTATCCGAATTGAAACCGATATGGTCGTAGGCGATAAACCAATCGACATGCTCGAAAACGTACCCGTTGAAGTAGCTGATATTGAAGCTTTGATGAGTAAAAAAGGGAAAAAGTAAAGAATCAAAATGTTTACTGGTTGAAAAAAACATTTTTTACAGCAAAAATTCCTCAATATTTTTCGGTGTAATAACTTTAAAAGTGTGGTTTGGGTACGATTCTCTAAAAGAATTAGGTGCGGTAACTTTTTTTGACTTCGACAAAGATTCACCCAAATTGAAAAAGGTAAAATGCAATTACAAAAAAAGTTTAAATTAAATTTACTTTGATGTTGTAAATTTTATGACAAAAAGATTCATTTGATGTAATTTCCGACCTTTGTTGGTGTTGCTACCAACTAAGAAAGCATAATCAAACAGATTTTCAGTCCTTCAGACTAATGGCTGTGCCGAAGTATGACGGACTGATACTACTAAAATCTAAAAATCCTAAACCTACTAAACTCGTGCGGTGGCAATGAGCGTAATTGTGGCGGCGTGACGAGGGCGTGAATGAGTTTAATTGTTACAAATCTTAAAAAGTGCTTTAGCATCGATTCGGTGAAAACCGAAACCGACTTTTCTTAGATTTGTAAATGAAACTCAGAGCGGGAGGATTGCCAATATTACGCTCTTGATTTTTTTGCAACTTTTTGTATCAAGACAAAAAGTGGTGAGAAAAATTTAGATTTAGCTGCAAATTTTATTACAAAATCGATTCATCTGATATGTGTTTTGGGATTATAAAAAACGATTCACTCATTTCGGTGAATTGAAAATTGTATGTAATTGATTGTTCGTAAATTGTAAAATAGCTAGGAATAAGTGTCGAAGTAAAGAATCAAAATGTTTACTGGTTGAAAAAAACATTTTTTACAGCAAAAATTCCTCAATATTTTTCGGTGTAATAACTTTAAAAGTGTGGTTTGGGTACGATTCTCTAAAAGAATTAGGTACAGTAACTTTTTTTGCCTTTTCTGCATTCCACTTAAATTCAAAGGCATTTAATATGCCATCTTGCTCTTCTAAATAATCAATTTCAACCTGAGAAGTGGTTCGCCAAAAGTATGGATTAACCCAAATATCATTGTATGACAGCTTTTTTCTTCGCTCAGAAATAAGAAAATTTTCCCATAATACACCCACATCATTTCGTAAATTCAACGGTGAAAAATTTGCTATCAACGCGTTTCTTATTCCATTATCGGAAAAATATATTTTCTTCGATTTTTTTAATTCATTTCGATAGTTGCGACTAAATGAGGATAACTTAAAAATGACATACGTTTTTTCTAATAAATCGATATAACGTTCAACTGTTCCTTTTTCAATGCCCAAATTTCTACTAAGCTCATTATACGACACTTCGCTCCCAATTTGCAGAGCAAGCAGCTGCAATAATTTTATGAGCATATCCGAGTGCTTAACATTGCTCCATATAAATAAATCTTTATATAAATAACTATCCGTTATGCTTTTTAAAATTTCCTTTTCGTTACTTAAATTGTTTATGACTTCGGGATAATATCCAAAAAGTAATCGATGTTCGAGCAATCTGACCTCTTCTAAAAAACCATGATGATTACACATTTCCGAAAATGATATTGGGTAAAGAGAGTATTCCCATTTTCTTCCCGTTAGTGGTTCTGAGGTTTTATTAGCCAAATCGAAGGCAGAAGATCCAGTTGCAATAATTTTAATATCAGGCAATTGATCGGTGAAAATTTTAATTACTTTGCCAATATCTTTAATATTTTGGGCTTCGTCGATAATAATAGTATGATATGGGGCAAATAAAACTTTATAACGACTTGCCGAGCTATCATTTAGCAATTCGTGTGTATCCTGATTATCACCATTTAACCATAGTACACCTTCTTTATCCTGATAAAGTTTTTTAAGCATGGTGGTTTTCCCCGTTTGTCGAGCACCAAAAATCAGAATTGCTTTATTGTCATCTTTTCTGTTGACTAAAAAATCCTCAATGTTTCTCTTTATCATGCTTAATTTTTTTTGCAAATATACAAAAAAAAATATCAATACACAAATATAGGCTAATTATAGTGTATTTAAACACTTAAAATAGCCTAAATTGGAGTATTAAAACACTATATTATGTCTATTTTAGCGTATTGAATATTTTAACATTTGTTTTATGCAATTAAATAACTGCTATTTACGTGATTTTTATTCAGCTCAAAAATAATCAACAAATATGTTTTTCATCTTTTTTCATAATTCCCCTTAAAATCTTTTTATATTGGAAGATTTTTTTACTTTTGTATAAGATTCATTTTAAATAAACGAACAAAAAATTAGGTTTATGTTTCAAAAAGAGATTTACTTAAAACGCAGAGAAGCACTTGCTTCAAAAATAGAAAACGGTATTATTATTTTATTTGGCAATACCGAAAGTCCAATGAATTATCCCTCAAACACATACCATTTTCGACAAGATAGTAATTTTTTATATTTTGTTGGGCTTAATCTTCCCAATATGGCGATAATTATTGATGTGGATGAAAAAAAATGCACTTTGTTTGGCGATGATTTCGAGATTGATGATATTATTTGGATGGGACCACAGCCTAAAATGATAGAATTAGCCGAAATGGCCGGGATTGAGCGTGTTTCTGCCTACAGCGATTTTGAAAAAGTGGTGGAAATTGCAAAAATGAATGGACGAAAAGTGCATTTTCTACCTCCTTATCGTGCCGAAACTAAGATTAAACTGAGTAATATGTTAAATATTCCTGTTTCGGATTTAAAAGCAAAAGCTTCAGTGGAACTGATAATAGGAGTGGTTGCTTTGCGTGAGATTAAAAGCGATATTGAAATTGCCGAAATGGAAAAAGCTTGTTTAACAGGTTATCAAATGCAAACTACTGCTATGAAAATGTGTAAAGCAGGCATTTATGAACGTGAAATTGCCGGAGCAATTGAAGGTATTGCTCTTGCCGGTGGTGGTGGTGTTTCGTTTCCTGTAATTTTATCACAAAATGGCGAAACGCTTCATAATCACGATCATAGCAAAATGCTCGAAAATGGCCGTTTACTTTTAATTGATTGTGGTGCCGAAAACGAGATGAATTATTGCTCGGATTATACACGAACGATACCCGTTAGCGGTAAATTTACAGAAAAACAAAAAGCCATTTATCAAATTGTTTATGATGCCAATATGCAAGCCATTGAAGCCATTAAACCTGGGGTAAAATATCGCGAAATTCATTTCTTGTCGGCTCGAGTAGTTGCTCAAGGATTGAAAGATTTAGGAATTATGAAAGGGGATGTGAACGAAGCGGTTGAAAAAGGAGCTCATGCCTTATTTTTTCCACATGGCTTAGGACACCAAATTGGTTTAGATGTTCACGATATGGAAGATTTAGGCGAAAATTATGTAGGTTATGACGAAACCACCCAACGAAGTAGTATTTTCGGAACGGCTTATTTACGAATGGGTAAAGAGCTTAAACATGGTCATGTAATTACAGTTGAACCTGGAATTTACTTTATCCCAACGTTGATAGATATTTGGAAAAATGAAAAAAAATTCACCGAATTTATCAATTATGATGTGCTCGAAGAATATAAAACTTTTGGTGGAATTCGACTGGAAGATGATGTTTTGGTTACCGAAAACGGTCATAAAGTGTTAGGCAAAGCAGTTCCAAAATCTATTGCCGAAATTGAAGATTTTATGAAGTAGTATTTAAGGTATATACTTTTTTCTGACTTTGTTTTGGAGTAATTGGATTAGTTTCTGAATCATTTTCATCATCATCATCATCTGAAATGTACCTCAATATAACTTCACCATTAGGCATATTGGGATTGATGATTAAAAATAATGGATTTTCAATATTTTCTTGTACTCTTGATCCAATAGCATAAACTGTTTGTCGCTCGCTGTGCTCATCAAGTATTAAACTCAATTCAAAATCTTCGCTTTGAAGTGTCCCTAAATCCTCATGCTCATCTAATTGTAATGAAACTTTTAGAAGATTCATCACCGAATAATTTCCAATAAGATAATTTGCAAAGTACGGCTTATGTTTTTTTGCAAAATCCATTTCGCATTCGTAAATCAAATCATCAAAATATTTATTTTGATGATTTTTCCCATTATTATCGAAATCTTCGGAATCAAATTCATACATTTCTTCATTTGTTTGCGATGATTCGCTTTGTTCTTCATCATCAAGTATTTCAAAATCATCAAAATGAAAACCTGGCGACACGCTACAGCTTACTAAACTATAATCATAATCTCCCATAGTGGCAAAGCTCAGGAACATTTTCCCTTTTGGAATTAGTATAGTGGGTAATTGACCTTGCTTATCAGATGTGCCAACAATAATATTTTCAGGACTTTTATGATCCTCCAAAATGACCACCTGAATTGGATTCCCTGAATGGTAAAACCATATTTCGTCCGACTTAAGTCGATGAAGTTTAGAACATTCACCCTTAATTTGCAGGTACCAGATGGCGGTCATGATTGGACGAACCCCTCTTCCATCCTCACATTGATGAAGTTCTTTTGACTCGTAAAATCTTCTATAATACCCACCTTCGGGATGTGGTTCAAGCCCTAACTTTGAAATCCAGTATGCTGCATCCATTTTTTAATTTTGACCAAAGATAAAAAATACTACTTTTGAAAAAACATTTTTATCATGAATATTAAAAACTCATATTTTCAAGGCAACAAAATCAGATTCAGTGACGAAGGTGAAGGTGAAGTATTAGTTTTACTACATGGCTTTATCGAACGAATAGAAATATGGAAAGAATTTAGTTCTGAACTCTCAAAATCGCATCGTGTTATCTGCATAGAGCTTCCTGGGCATGGCGAAAGTGAAGTTATTGCATCCATTCAAACGATGGAATTAATGGCAGATATGGTTTACGAAATTCTTCAAAAAATTCATGTCCATAGTATTGTTTTAGTTGGACATTCTATGGGTGGATATGTTGGTTTGGCTTTTGCCGAAAAGTTTCCAGAAATGTTAAAAGGATTAGGGTTATTTCATTCTCATGTTCTGGCGGACACTCCACAAGCAAAGTTAGGTAGAGATAGAGCAATAGAAATTATCAAACAAAATAAAGAGGGTTTTATTTTTAATTTTATTCCTGATTTATTTGCCGAGTGTAATAGAGAAACATACAAAGAAGAAATAAAATGCTTACAAGAAGGGGCTAAAACTCTTACTGGAGATGCTTTAATAGCTTGTTTGCAAGGCATGAAAGAGCGTACAGATAAATTGTTACTTCTAATGGAAATTGATGTTCCAGTATTGTTTATTGCGGGTAAAGAAGATTCTCGTGCTCCAATTAACTCTATAATGGCTCAGTCTGTTATTCCAAAACATTCCCAAATTTTGGTTTTAGGCGATTGTGGACACATGGGCTATATCGAAAAAAGGAAGGAAACAATGAATTTTATTGCTCAGTTTGTAAAATCGTGTTAAGTATTCATAATACTCATCAGATGACTCAAAGTCATCAGATGAGTACTTAAGGTCTGCTTAAAAACGCTAAAATCAGCTTTTGCTGTGAGTATATAGCGAATTTATCTCAAGAAAATGCAAGCAATGCTAATAATTATGTAAAAGATCCTTGCACTAATTCTTATACTTTTACCCACTACAAAATCTTCATTAAGCATTTTTTAATCAAAAAATACGTTAATAAAAAAATAATAAATTTTAGCTAGTCCTGAACAGGCTTATTTTGTCGCTTATTTCAACTTGAAGTATTATTTTACATCTTCGTTTCATAAGCTAAAACTAAACCTATTCATGACTTTTTCAGCAGACCCTACTTAAATGTCTTATTGAAGTGACCGTTTTAAAATTGTAACCTCTTTTTCGGTTAATATTCTCCACCGTCCACGAGGTAAATCTTTTTTGGTTAAACCGGCGTAAAGAGTTCTATCCAATTTTACTACTTTGTAATCTAAGGATTCAAACATTCGACGAACCACACGGTTTTGTCCTGAATGAATTTCAACGCCAACTTCACGTTTTGTTTCTGGATTAATATATTCAATGGAATCGGGTTTAATAAAAGTATCATCTAAATTGATACCTTCCGAAAGTTTAATCAAATCGGGTTGTTTTAAATTTTTATCTAACTCCACTTGGTAAACCTTTTTGATACCATGTTTAGGATGCATTAATTTTTTTGCCATTTCACCATCGTTAGTAAAAAGAAGCAATCCAGTGGTGTTTCTATCTAGTCGACCAACAGGATAAACTCGCTCGCGACAAGCTCCTTGAATAAGCTCCATCACGTTTTTTCGTCCACGATCATCTTCTAAAGTAGTAAGATAATCTTTAGGTTTGTTAAGTAAAAGATAAACCGATTTTTCGCGACATAAAACTCTATCTCCATATCTAACTTCGTCGGTAGGCATTACTTTGGTTCCCAATTCGGAGATATAAACACCATTTACCATAATAGCACCCGATTCAATTAACGTATCCGCTTCGCGTCGAGAGCAAATTCCAGCATTGGAAATATATTTATTAAGTCGTATTGGACCCGTTTGTTCTTCATAACTCAAACTTAACACCTTAGGTTTTTCAACTAATCTGCCTGTTTTTTTTCTGTTTTCAACAATTTCGGTCAATATTTCTGATTCCGCATTAATATTTCTACGGACTTTTCGTTTAGGTTTATCTTCTCTCGAATCTTGATTAAATCTAATATCCTTGCTCTTTCCACCTTTAAAGTAGCCACCTTCGGGTTTGTCTGAGCTATATTTTGAATAATATCCTTCGGTATGCTCTTCGCGAGAAGAAGTACGTTTATATGATGATTCTTTTTTGTCGTTAGAAGGTTCATCCTCTCTAGAAGATGAACGTCGTTTTTTGGGAGCTTCGTCGTCACCAATGAATGAAATACGATCTTTATAGGAAAGTTTAGGTTTTGGTTCATCTCCCCTTTTAGTAACGGAGAATGATTTTCTTTCACCACCTGATTCACTGTCGTAACGTGGTTTACGATCGCTGTCATCGCGTGATTCGTAACGTTTTTTAGGATACGTATCTCCGGCTTTTTTTACCGAAAAGGATTTACGTTCGCCACCTGATTCGCCATCGTAACGAGGTTTACGGTCGTTATCCTCGCGTGATTCGTAACGTTTTTTGGGATATGTATCTCCCGCTTTTTTAACCGAAAAGGATTTACGTTCGCCACCCGATTCGCTATCGTAACGAGGTTTACGGTCGCTTTCATCGCGAGAGCCATAGCGTTTTTTTGGATATGTATCACTTTCCGACTTGTCTCTTCGATAACCACCCCCTGAACTTCCATGATCGTCCCTTGAACTGTATCTTTTTTTGGGGTATGAATCACCCTCGTTTCGTTTGGAATAGTCTTTTTTATAACCACTTTCGGAGCGTGATTTTTCGTCGGATGAACCATAACGTTTTTTAGGGTATGATTCGCCCTCTTTTTTTACACTAAACGTACGTTTAGGTCTATCACTGTATGATTTTTCATCCTTAGAATCATATCGTTTTTTGGGTGAAAAATCAGAATCTTTTTTGGCACCCCAATCTCTTTTTTTGTACTCACGTGGTGCAGACTCATCTTTAGCTGTAAAACTTTTTTTAGAAAAATCTTCGCCCTCTTTTTTACCTATTCGGGCTCTCTTTTTCCCATCAGTTTTTTTAGGACTACCCTTGCTGAATCCTCCCGACTTAGCTTTTGGGCTTTTACTTCGTTCACTCATAATTGTGGTTGTATTTTATATTAGCCTGCAAAGATACTAAAAAATCAAATCCCCTAACTGAAAATATGTGTAAAATACTAGCTAGCAATATGAATTTCTAATGATTCGTTAAATTTCATAAAACAAAAACCAATTTACAATCAAATTCCTGGAGCAAAAGCATCTTCGATATGATTTATTTGCTTAGTGTTTGAGTTAAAGAGAACGCTAACAATATCAAATCGGAATTCGTTATCGATGTTGTATTTTTCGGCATAATTGTTTGTTGCTCGAATTAAAAATTTTTGTTTGGTTTTTGTAACAAATTCTTCCGGTTCGCCAAAAAAGGTGGTTCTTCGGGTTTTAACTTCCACAATTACGATGGTATCTTTGTCCTTTGCAATAATATCAATTTCATCGGATCCAAAACGCCAGTTTCGTTCTAAAATTTCGTAGCCTTTTTTTGCAAGATAGCTTGCTGCAAGGTTTTCACCCATTGTTCCAAAATCGTTATGCTCCGCCATCTCATAATTTTGATTGTAAAAGTAATAAATGTTTGTTTTGTTAACGCCATAAATAGTGAATTTTTAAATATTCAAATTATCACATTGAATCATTATTGCGGTGTCTTCGAGAGCCTCAGCCACCCTTCATTAGCACATTAAATAATTAGCACATTAGCACATTGAATCATTAATACATTTTCAAAAAAAGATATCTTTGGACAACTTAAACGACTAAAAACCCGACTTATTTGTTAAATTAAATTTAATTCGATGGAATATTTCGTTGAATGTTATAAAATTTTGTATTTTCATAGATTATTTTTAATTGCTGTATTTTAACAATAGTAAAAAGCTCAAGATTTTTCGATATTAACATTATACCGTATTGAGATGAATCCGAATAAAATTATACAAGTGGCAGAAAATCAAAAAATTGGGAAGATTTTCAAAACGCTGATTATGTTATTATTTTTACTAATTTTTATTATACCTCAGATAAATGCGGGTAAACGCGACACACTTCGTTCGTCGGGGGAGTGGGCTTATACCGAAAATTTAGGACAATGGGAATCGAATATTTTATATAAAGCACGTTTACACGAAGGGGCGATTTTTTTAGAAAAACATGGCTATACAGTGGTAGTTGAAGATGCAGCAGCCATTCACAAATTAATGGAATATAAATTTTCCGACCAAGCAAAAATAAATAAAGACATTCCTCTTGACAGAACAATCAATTGCCACGCTTATAAAGTTTTTTTTGAAAATTCAAACAGTAGTCCATCAATAACATCTTATAATCCGTCTTCTGATTATCAAAACTATTATATTGGAAGTGATAAAACTAAATGGAAATCGTATGTAAGAGCTTATAATCAGGTAAAATACACAAATATTTATGATGGTATCGATTGGATTGTTTATTCGCACGATAGTAAATTCAAATACGACTTTTCAGTAGCTCCGGGCAAAGATATTGGTGTAATAAAAATGCGGTATGAAGGAGCAAAAAAATTAAGTATTTCTAAAGGTAATTTACTCATCGAAACATCAATTAATACACTTAGTGAATTAAAACCGTATGCGTATCAAATTATTGATGGCAAAGAAGTACCGGTAGAGTGTAATTTTGTTTTAAATGGAAATATTGTTTCGTTTGAATGTTCTAATTACGACAAAACACGAAATTTGGTTATCGACCCTGTATTGATTTTTTGTTCATTTAGCGGTTCCCAAGCCGATAACTGGGGATATACTGCAACATACGACCAGCATGGTTTTTTATATGCAGGAGGTTCGGTTTTTGGAGTTGGCTATCCTGTTACTGCTGGAGCCTTTCAAATAACTTACGGAATGGGAAACAGCGATATAAGTATTTCAAAATTTGACAGCTCTGGTGTAAATTTAATTTTCTCAACCTATGTTGGCGGAAACGGTTCGGAAGTTCCCAATAGTTTAATTGTCAACAATAATAACGAATTATATATGCTAGCCACAACTGGTTCGGCAAATTTTCCTACCACTGCTGGTTGTTACGATAATTCGTTCAATGGTGGAACTAATTACACGCTTACTTATGTTATTGGTTACCCAAATGGTTCGGACATTGTTTTATGCAAATTTTCGGCAAATGGGACACAGCTTTTAGGGTCTACCTTTTTAGGAGGAAGTGGTAACGATGGTTTAAATACAATTACAGCCTTAAAGAAAAACTATGCCGACGATGTTCGGGGCGAAATAATGATTGATGCCAATTCAAATGTATATGTAGTGAGTAGCACTAGTTCTATTGATTTTCCCACGAACACAAATTCGGTTCAGCCTACACATGGAGGAAGCATTCAAGATGGTTGTGTTTTTAAAATGAATCATAATTTAACCAATTTAATTTGGAGCACTTATTTAGGTGGCAATGGAAACGATGCTTGTTATAGTATTCAACTAGACATCGACGACAATGTTTATGTTGCTGGTGGTACAACTTCTACCAATTTTCCAACTACACCTAATGTTATTCAGCCCACTTTTGGAGGTGTTGTTGATGGGTTCATCACCCTTATTAATCAAAATGGAAATCAAATTTTAGCTTCAACATATTATGGTTCATCAGTTTATGATCAAATTTATTTGACAAAAACAAATAAGAAAAATTACGTTTATGTAATTGGTCAAACCAATGCACCTGGGAATACTTTTATACAAAATGCTGCATGGAATCGCCCTGGTGGTGGACAGTTTTTAAGCAAATTCACTCCAAATCTTCAAACTAAAATCTGGTCAACGGCTTTTGGCTCATCAAGTAATACTGCAGGAACTCCAGATATTTCTCCAACGGCACTTTTAGTTGATTTATGTAATAATATTTATATTTCGGGATGGGGAAGTCCTTCATTAAATAGTTTTGGCGGAACTACGGGTATGCCCATTACTCCTGATGCATTCCAGTCATTAACAGACAATAACGACTACTATTTTTTGGTTATTACCGATGATGCTTCAGCTATTGTTTATGGTTCGTACTTTGGAGGTAATGTTTCACGCGAGCATGTTGACGGGGGGACAAGTCGTTTTGATAAAAAAGGGAGAATTTATCAAGCCATTTGTGCCGGTTGTGGTAGTAACGATGACTTGCCTGTTTCGCCTGGTGCATGGTCACAAACTAATAATAGCACAAATTGTAATATGGGTGTGGTTAAGTTCGATTTTAATTTACCGGCTGTTATTGCCGATTTTGTGATACCATCAATTGTTTGTGCACCAATATCTATTACATTCCAAAATACTTCGCAAACAATACCCAATGGAACCACTATTTGGAGTTGGAACTTTGGCGATAATACTACATCAAACCAACAAAATCCTAGTCATACATATACTCAGTCTGGTGTATATGATATTACACTCATCGTTCGAAACATTGGAAGTTGTAATTCGGCGGATACTATTACAAAGCAACTCATTGTTTTATCAAATACAAAAGACACACTGCCCGAAAAGCATATTTGTCTGGGCGATTTTGTTCAAATCGGTATTCCCCCTTCGGGTAATTCATCAATTATTTATATTTGGTCGCCAGGTGGAGGTTTAAATAACACGAGTATTTCAAACCCCATTGCCAATCCATCGAATACTACAAATTATATGTTGCGTGTGAGTGATGGCGTGTGTACTGATACTCTTATGCAAAAAGTAAATGTTTACAATATCCAAGTTGATGCGGGTAATAATATCACAGTTTGTCGTGGCGATACTGCTACATTAACCGCTTCAACAAGTGGAGGGGCGAATCGTTTTATTTGGTCGTCTAATTCAAATTTTACCGACACCTTAAATACTAATTTACTAACAAATGTATTTCGACCTGTAATTAATCAAACAAGAACTTACTATGTTCGTGCTACCAATGGTTATTGTTCAGCTTATGATAGTGTAGTTGTTACCATGTCGTTTGCAGATATATCGGCAACACCAACTTACACCATTTGTCAGGGCGATACTGTTCAGCTTTCGGCTACAAATTTAATTACCGGACAAACCGTAAGTTATTCGTGGATGCCTTCAACTGGAATTATTTCGGGTGGTACCACGGCAACTCCGCGAGTAAATCCATCGGTTTCCACTACTTATGTTGTAACCGGTACTAACAGTTATGGCTGTAAAGATACAGCTTCGGTTGTTGTAAATATTAATTCAGTATTGAGTAATAATCAAGTTGTAAACGTTCGTTGTTATAATTTGTGTAATGGTTCTATTCAATTAAATCCGTATGGAGGTTCGGCTCCCTATTCATATCAGTGGGCTCATACAACAGGCAATTATCAGTCGGTTTCGAGTTTATGCGCTGGAGATTATTCGGTAACAATTACTGATAATATTGGATGTAAAAAAATTCAACCCTTTACTATTCAGCAACCAAGTCAAATAACAGTTACTTACACCGACACCATGCAAGTTTTATGTAATGGAGCATGTAACGGTTCCGTAAGAGTTGTTGCTTCGGGCGGTGTTCCTTCGTATTCTTATCAATGGATAAATGGAACGAATATCGATTTTGCTACCGGATTATGTGCGGGTATTTATACTGTTACTGTTACCGACCAAAATCAGTGTACGATAAATTCTCAATTTCGAATTTTAGATACTTCAAACTTTGATGCAAGTGGTTTAGC
Organism: uncultured Lentimicrobiaceae bacterium; assembly: GCA_964521105.1. Lineage (GTDB taxonomy): Bacteria > Bacteroidota > Bacteroidia > Bacteroidales > WCHB1-69 > JAQUGA01. The sequence goes on from CAZFPO010000024.1 coordinate 17,622, forward strand.
AGTTTCAGCTCGTTGTTTTGGTGAATGCAACGGAATAGCTTCGGTTATTGCTACAAGTGGTTTGCCTCCTTATACTTATCAGTGGAATATTGGCAACGACAGCACTTCATTTCATAATTTATGTGCGGGAGTATATAGTGTAAGTGTTTCTGATGCTAATACTTGTTTAAGAAATGTTTTTATTACTGTGCCAGAACCTCCTTTGTTAGTTATCGACTCAATTTATACAAAAAATCCGCTTTGTAATGGTAGCTGTAACGGAATAATTAAACTTTTTCCAATTGGTGGTACTAGCCCTTATTCCTATAGTTGGAACGGAGTTTCGGGAGGTTCATTTGCCGAAAATTTATGTTCGGGAACGTTTAATATTGTGATTACCGATTCGAGTGGTTGCCAAATTGATACAACAATTGTCCTCACTCAACCCGATCCGTTAGTTGTTACGGTAAATACAACAAAGGTGCCTTGCGGTGAAGCTTGTATTGGAAGTGCTTATGCAACGGTTACAGGCGGAACACCTCAGTTTTACTATTATTGGAGCAACGGACCAACGCAGTTAACCGAAATTCACGATTTATGCAAGGGAAATTATATGATAACAGTTTCTGATTTTAACAACTGTCATACGATGGCTCAATTTTCAATACTTGATTCTTCATTATTCCCAGTTGCAGGGATTGATGCGTGGAGCGACAAAGATACAATTTATGAAACCCAATCGGTACAATTACATAGTACTGAATTAGTTGGTTTTACCTACCATTGGGAGCCCCACAATTCATTAAGCAATCCTAATATACCAAATCCAATAGCCACACCGGGTAGCTCAACCACGTATGTTGTGTATATTAGCGATCCAAATGGATGTATACTAACCGATACCGTTAAAATAATTGTTTTAGATGTAGTTTGTAATGAACCATTTGTATATGTGCCCAACGCCTTTACACCAAATGCCGATGGAAACAACGATGTGTTGTTTGTGCGAAGCGAAATTGTTACAGATGTTATTTTTGCTGTGTACGATCGCTGGGGCGAAAAAATATTTGAAACAACAAATATGAACAAAGGTTGGGATGGAACGTATAAGGGTGTGAAATCAGACCCAGGCGTTTTTGTTTATTATTTAGATGCAACTTGTATTAACAAAGAAAAATATATTAAAAAGGGAAATGTAACATTAATTAGATAATTCATTTGAAGCAGATTAAGTTTATATTGATTATTTTTTTATTAGCGTTTTACTCATTTTCGGTAAAAGGTCAAGATATACATTTTTCGCAATTTTGGCTTGCACCAATATACACAAATCCTGCTTTTAGCGGTTTTTTTGATGGTCAAGCTAGAGTTTGTGCTCAACATCGTACCCAATGGAGAGCAATTACAAAACCATATTCTACTTTTTCATCATCGATTGATTTACCATTAATTAAACGCCCATATCGACAAGAAATGTATGGTTTTGGTGCCTTAGTTTATCGCGATGTGGCTGGTGATTCGGACTTTGGAACCACTCAAATTAATCTTTCGTTTTCCTACATAAAAGGCTTAAATCGTAAGAATAACCATTTTATTGCTTTCGGCGTTCAAGCTGGAGCGGCTCAACGCACACTAAATTACTCGGAACTATTTTTTGATGAACAATATTTTAATGGCAGATTTAATCAAGGGAGTACAAATACCGAGCAATTTGCAAAAGATAATTTTATTTTTGGTGATGTAAATGCTGGTGTTAATTGGGTTTATCAACCTCGGCATCGACAAATGTGGAATATTGGAATAGCTCTTCATCATATCAATCGTCCAAAACAATCATTATTTAACGACAACAAAATTCGATTGGACATGAAACTCATTGGCACTGCCACAACTTCGATTAAAATTGATGATTACATTGATGTTGTTCCAATGATTATGGCTAGTTTTCAGGGCACATACAAAGAAATTGTTTTTGGTGGAATGACAAAATACATCCTCGATAAAGACATTTTAACCTACACAACTATCAATGCCGGAATATTTTATCGTGCTGCTGATGCTGCTTATATTATGATTGGGGGAGAATATTTAAAATACAATTTTGGCATCAGTTACGATATAAACATGTCGCGATTGCATGTAGCTAGCAGATATAAAGGTGGTTGGGAAATATCGTTAAATTATCTTTTTAGTAAATATAAACCCCGACGAATCAGAGAAGTTCCTTGTCCAATTTTCTAAATAAACTCATGAAAACTAAAAAAAACATATTATCTTTCTTTTTGTTAACTATATGGATATTTTCTTATTCACAAGATGTTGAATTGCAAACAATAAAAGCTGCCGATGAGGCTTATTTGGAAGGCGATTATTATTCGGCATCGGTATATTATGGCAGATTAGTAAACGATGTACCGAATCGCAAACTCGAACATGTTGAAAAATATGCAAACGCCTTGTATCTGTATCATTCGTATAGCGAAGCTGCGAATTGGTTCGAGTATTTGTATAAAAACGACACCCTGAAAAAATATCCAGAAGCACTATTTTGGTGGGCTTTAATGACGAAACAAACTTCAAAATATAATGAAGCCTTGGGTTTATTTAAAAAATTTGAAACTGAATACAAAGGCGAAAATAGTTACATTAAAGAAAAAACAAAAGTTGAAATTACAGCCTGCACCGAATCAATCCGTTTAATTTCGGAACCTCTTGATTTAAAAATTGAGCATTTAAGTAAAAACATTAATTCGCCTTATTCCGAATTTAACGCCATTCAATTGGGCGATACGGCGCTATATTTTTCATCGCTCAGGCTTGTGGTAGCTGAGAGTGTAAACTCTATATTTCCCGGTGTTTTTGTGTCAAAAATTTATCGTTCCACTATGTCCATTGCGGGTTATTCTGATGGAAAAGAATTGCCACAAGTAATAAATAATCCCGAAACTCATAATGCCAATTTTTGTTTTAGTCCCGATAAAAAACGGCTGTATTTTACTCGATGTAAAAACGAGCGAAAGCCACAATTAAGTTGCGAAATTTGGGTGAGCGAAAATGTTAACGATAAATGGAAAAAACCCGAACGTTTAACTCGTCGAATAAATGCTCCGGGTGTATCTACTACTCACCCATTTATTGCAAGTACTAATGACGCCGAAGTGTTGTATTTTTCGACCGATAGGGCTGGGGGATATGGTGGAATGGATGTTTGGTATTCGATTTATTCAAATGGAAAATACTTCGACCCAGTTAATTTAGGAAGCAATATCAACACCCAAGGAAACGAAATAACTCCGTTTTATGATTCAAAAAATACAACCTTGTATTTCAGTTCAGACTGGCATCCGGGGTTAGGCGGTTATGATGTTTTTTCATCTAAAGGCGGATTAAATCAGTGGGGAAGCGTTATTAATGTGGGTTATCCTATTAATTCTCCAGCGAATGATTTGTATTTTAATATAATAGAAGATGACCAAGATGCAGGCTATATTACCTCAAATAGACAGGGTTCGTACTTTATTAATGGTGAAACTTGTTGCAATGATATTTATTACTACGAATGGAAAGAAAAACCTAAACAAATTGCATTAGTTGATACTTTATTTATCGAAAATCATGATATTTCATTGAAAATAAAAGATTTACTACCCTTAACTTTGTATTTTCATAACGACGAGCCCGACCCAGCAACCACCAAAACCACCACTACCAAAAATTACAAGTCAACCTTAGCCGATTATTTTTCGCTGAAAGATATTTATCGTCAGGAATATTCACAGGGACTTGAAGGGAACGACAAAATTAAGGCTCAACAAGATATAGAAGATTTTTTTAATGATTATGTAAAAAAAGGATTTACCGATTTAGAACTTTTTGCCGAATGGCTTAAAAAAGATTTAGATAGAGGGAATAACGTTAAAATTACTATTCGGGGATACACTAGCCCCCTTCATACTGCCGAATATAACATGAAATTGGCATCACGAAGAATTTCGAGTTTAAAAAACTACCTTTATGAATACAACAACGGAGTTTTTATGCCCTACATTCGTGGCGAAGTAAAAAATAGTTTACTCGAAATTCTTGACGCTCCTATCGGAAAAACTGAAGCTAATCCAATTGTAAGCGACAATCCAAACGACAAAAGAAACTCAATTTATAGTCGTGCTGCTGCCTTGGAACGCCGAATACAAATTGTAATGTACGAATCCGAGAAAGCAAAAACTCCATCTGATTCACTACCCGAAATTAAATTAGCTCAAAATGAAATTGATTTTGGTTTAGTAAACTTTAATCAAAATAACACACTTGTAGTTCAATTTTTAAATATTGGGAGTTCTGATTTGAATATAATAGAAGTAATTTCGGAAAACCCTGCCGTTGAAGTTTCGTTTAATACAACACCAACTTCGAAAAATCAAAAAGGAGATTTTACTATAAAACTTCACCCAAAATCGATTGATAAAGTATTAAATACTAAAGTTTTCGTAAAAAGTAACTCATGGCGAGGCGATGTAACTTTTAACGTAAAAGCGAAGGTTCAGTAGAGATCAATAACTAATAGTAGTTTTATCAAAATTAATTTTAAACTTTTACAGCTAAAGTTGATTTAGTTGTTGTTTTAAAATGTCAATTTTTGAAATCGCATCATCACGTTTTTTATATTCAATATCAACAACTTGCTTAGGTGCATTGTTAACAAAGCGTTCGTTGCTCAATTTTTGCATAACCGAATTTAAAAATCCTTCTAAGTAAGTAATTTCATCATGGATTTTTTGTTTTTCAGCCTCAACATCAATTCTTCCATCAAGTGGTATATAACATTCTAATTTATCAACTCTAAATCCTGATGCGTTTTGAATTGCATTATCAACGATGTCAATTTTATTAAGATTTGCAAGTTTGCTTATTAAATCATTAAATTGATTTGAAAAATTTGAGTCGTGATTCACAATTTTAAGTTCCAAAACATCTTTCAACGGTATGTTTTTATCCTGACGAATAGCCCGAATATTTATGATAATTTCTTTTGCAATGTCAAATTGTTGAATTATCTCATTATTAAAACCCTCAACCGAAGGCATTTCAGCAATCATGATTGACTCATCTTCTGATTTTTCATTTAAGATATGCCAAACTTCTTCGGTAATAAAAGGCATAAATGGATGAAGAATTTTCATTAATTTATCAAAAAACTCAATGGTTTTATTGTGGGTTAACTTATCAATAGGCATTTGATAAGCAGGTTTTATGGCTTCTAAGTACCACGAGCAGAAATCGTCCCACGCTAATTTATAAACCATCATAAGGGCATCGGATAAACGATATTTTTCAAAAGCCTCATTTAATTTACTCAGGATATCTTTTAATTGAGCTTCAAAACATTCAATGGCAATTTTTGCGTAGCTTGGTTGCGTAATTTCTGGATTAATTTCCCAACCTTTAACCAATCGCATAGCATTCCAAATTTTATTGCTAAAATTACGACCTTGCTCGCACAACGATTCATCGAACAGCAAATCGTTTCCTGCCGGAGAGCTGTATAACATTCCAACACGAACGCCGTCGGCACCGTATTGTTCCATTAATTTTATTGGATCTGGTGAATTTCCAAGAGATTTTGACATTTTTCGTCGCAACTTGTCGCGTACGATACCAGTTAAATAAACGTGGTGGAATGGAATTTCTTTCATGTATTCCTGACCAGCCATAATCATACGTGCTACCCAGAAAAATAAAATTTCGGGAGCAGTAGTTAAAACTTCGGTTGGATAATAATATTTGATGTCTTCATTTTCGGGATTCCGAATTCCGTCAAATACCGAAATTGGCCATAACCAAGATGAAAACCATGTATCTAAAACATCTTCGTCTTGTATTAAATCACTTTTTTGAAGGTTTAATTCGGGATATTTTTGTTTCGCAATACTTAATGCCTCATCTATTGAAAGGGCAACAACATATTCTTTATTTGGAAGGTAATATGCCGGAATTTGTTGTCCCCACCAAAGTTGACGAGAAATACACCAATCTTTGATGTTCTCCATCCAGTGTGAATAAACATTTTTGAATTTTTCGGGATAGAATGATATGGTATTATTCATTACAACATCTAAAGCTGGTTTAGCCATTTGTTGCATATTGCAAAACCATTGAATAGAAATTTTGGGTTCAATAACTTCATCTGTGCGTTCGCTGTATCCAACTTTATTTGTATATTCTTCTTCTTTTAACAAGAAATTTTTGGATTTAAGTTCAGTAATAATTTCTTTACGAACGGCAAAGCGATCTTTACCAACATATAAAATTGCATTTTCATTTAAGGTTCCGTCGGGATTAAAAATATCGATAGATTCCAAATGATGTTTAATACCAATATTATAGTCGTTAATATCGTGAGCAGGAGTAATTTTTAATGCCCCTGTTCCAAAATCCATTTCAACATATTCATCAAAAATAATTGGAATGGAACGATTTAATAAAGGAACAAGAACTCTTTTCCCTTTTAAATGGGTATACCTTTCGTCATTTGGATTAACACAAACAGCAGTATCTCCTAAAATAGTTTCAGGACGTGTGGTAGCAATCGTAACAAAATCGGTTAAAGAGCCTTCGATAGGGTAATTTAAATAATATAATTTTGATTGAACTTCCTTGTAAATTACTTCCTCGTCGGAAACTGCCGTTAAAGCCTTTGGGTCCCAATTAACCATACGTGCTCCACGGTATATTAATCCTTTATTATAAAGGTCGACAAAAACTTTTAATACCGATTCGGACATATTGTCGTCCATTGTAAATTTTGTTCTATCCCAATCGCAAGACGCACCTAATTTTTTAAGTTGTTCAAGAATAATTCCACCGTGTTTTTCTTTCCATTCCCATGCATGTTTTAAAAACTCGTCGCGAGTAAGCGATGATTTTTCTATTCCTTCAGCTTTTAATTTTGCAACAACTTTAGCTTCAGTAGCAATGGATGCATGATCGGTACCTGGTACCCAACAAGCATTATAACCCAACATTCGAGCTCTACGAATTAAAATATCTTGTATGGTATTGTTTAACATGTGCCCCATGTGTAAAACTCCCGTCACATTTGGTGGCGGAATTACTATGGTGTATGCCTTACGGTTATCGGGTTTCGATGAAAATAATTTGTTTTCCATCCACTTTTGATACCATTTGTCTTCTACTTGTGATGGGTTAAATTTTGTTGCAATGTCCATTTTTTTTACTTTATGAGTTTGCAAAATTAGTAAAAAAATTAGAATAGTGTAAACAACCTTGATATCAATAAAACTGTCTTTACAACTATGTTGTGAGTTTTTGTTTTGAAGTTGATTTTTAAGAGAATGATATTTTTAACAAAATTAACCTGACTTTTTAGTTTGTTTGAAGTTTTTATTTACATTTGTTGCTGGTAAAAGGCTGCTTTGAGATTTTATGAAAAAAATTAGTACATTATTTATACTCTTATTAATACTTCCCTTTGGACTTAAAGCACAAGCTCCAACAGCAAATTTCAACCAAAATGTTACATCTGGCTGTGGTTCGTTGTTAGTTTGCTTTACAAATACTTCTACTGGTTCACAACCTATGACATATTTGTGGGATTTTGGAAATGGACAAACATCACCTTATCAAAATCCATGCATTAATTTTAATACTCCTGGAACGTATACTGTTAAACTTACGGTTACAAACGCTCAAGGTAGCAATGTAAAAACTAAAACAAATCTAATTATTGTTCATCCTCGCCCATCTGTTAGTCTTAGTGCTTCAGACACGGTAGGTTGTCAGCCATTTTTGACTAATTTTTCGCCACAAATTACAGGCGGTGGCAATATTATTCAATATACTTGGGATTTTGGAGATGGAAATAGCTCACCTCAAGCAAGTCCAACTTATGTTTATAACTCACCGGGTACATTTTCTGTTTCGCTTACAGTTCGCGACCATAATCAATGTACAGGAGCCAATAGTCGAATAAATTACATTTATGTTAAACCTAAACCTATTGCTAGTTTTGTTGGAGCACCAACCGAAACTTGTATAGCTCCATTAACTACCAATTTTACAAACATGTCGCAAGGGGCAGGACTAACTTATTCGTGGAATTTTGGAAATACCTTGAGTTCCACTTTAACAAATCCTTCAACCGTGTATAATAGTTCTGGGTCGTACGATGTTCGGTTAATTGTCGAAAATTCTTTTGGTTGTAGAGATACTCTAACAAAACCATCCTACGTTAATGTAGGAAATTTTCATGCCACTTATACTGCTACTCCCTCCACTGGTTGTGCCCCTTTAAATGTTGCTTTTGCAGGAACTTCATCGGCAAGTGCCAATTATCAATGGTATTTCGGCGATGGGCAATCCTCTGTTGGGCAACAAGTCGATCATATTTACTCTAATCCTGGACAATATACTGTTAAAGTGGTAGGTACAAATTCAGCTGGTTGCATGGATTCCATTACAACTATTAATCAAATCACTGTTACTCCGGGTCCAACGGTTACTTTTACTGCAAATGATACAATAGGCTGTCAGCGTCCTTTTCCTGTTACTTTTACCAACACAACTCCTAATACACAAAGCTGTACATGGAATTTTGGAGATGGATTTACAGGTTCTGGTAATACTGTAAATCATAGTTATGCAAATTATGGAAATTATACGATTACATGTACTGTTGTTGATAATGTAGGATGTACAAATGAGTTGGTAAAACAAAACTATATTACGGTGGTTAAGCCAACTCCGTACGTTGTTACAGATATTACAGATGGTTGTGCTCCAATTACAGTTCATTTTTCAGATTCTAGTGCAACCACCTCTCCAATTGTAAGTTGGAAATGGAATTTTGGCGATGGTAGTCCACAAAGCACTTCCTCCTCTCCTACTCATACTTACTCTGATACAGGTCAATATACAATAACACTGATTATTGTGAATCAAGAAGGTTGTACAGACACTTTAATTTTACCAAACTATATTCGAACAGGACTCCATCCTACGGCAAATTTCTTTGGTGATTCGCTTTTTGGTTGTCATCCATTAAAAACTCAATTTACAGACATGTCGAGTTCGTTTGCAAACGAGTGGCACTGGTATTTTGGTGATGACGAATCAGACGATCAGAACCCCCAACATACGTTCCAAGATACAGGATTTGTAGATGTCGCTTTAGTTGTTTCGCATAATGGCTGTTCCGATTCATTAATGTTTGAAAAATATGTTTACGTCAGATTCCCAAAACCTGAATTTATTACTATAAATAATATTAACTGCAGTGCTCCTCACGCTGTCAATTTTCTCGATTTATCCATAAATGCCACTTCTTGGTATTGGGAATTTGGTGATGGAGGAACTTCCAATGCTCAAAATCCATCTCATACATACTTGGATCCTGGCTCTTATACTGTAAAACTGCGTGTATTCAATGATACTACAGGCTGTACGGATTCTACAACAAAAGTTGCATATATAAAAATTTCTCAAGTAAATGGAGGGTTTACTATAATTCCAAGCGAAGTTTGTCAATATGATACATTATTTTTTCACGACACCACGCAAACATTATATCCGATAGTGGAATGGAAATGGTATTTTGGAGATGGTGGTACCGATTTTACTAGTGGCCTAAACTCCAGTCATTCATATCATTTTGCTGGAACTTATAATATTCGTTTAAACATCAAAGACTCTATTGGGTGTATTAAAAATATTATCAGAAATAACGCCGTAACGATTAGAACTCTACCTTCACCCAGGTTTACATCAAACTCAACTCAAGGGTGTATCCCATTTACTGTTCAATTTACCGATCAATCATTTAATCCCGAACCAACCACCATATCAACTTGGTATTGGGATTTTGGTGATGGATCATATAGTACCGAGCAAAACCCTACACATACCTATTATGAAGTTGGAACATACAACGTTAGCTTGTCAATTAGCGATGCACGAGGGTGCGATAGCTCGATAACAAAATATAATTATATCACTATTACTAAGCCTACAGCTAACTTCCTTTCCGACTCATTATTATGTTCGCATGATACGTTAAGTTTTTTTAATGTAAGTTCGGGCGAGGGGTTAACCTATTCTTGGGATTTTGGAAATAGTCAAACAAGTACCGATGCTAACCCTTATGCAGTTTATGTTTCAAACACAAATCAAACATTCGATGTTCGATTAATAGTTACTGACATGTATGGTTGCAAGGATACTTTAAATAGGAATGTTTCAATTTCAACTCCTGTTGCTGATTTTAATGCGGTTTCTCAAACTTCCGATTGTCCTCCATTTAATGCAGTTTTCAACAATGCTTCTTCGCCCGATGTTATAAGTTGGCAATGGGCTTTTGGAGATACGTTGAGCGGTTCAAATAATACCTCTTTTTTTCCTAATCCGCAACACATGTATATAAATTCGGGTGAGTTTAATGTAACCTTGATTGTAAAAAACCAAATGGGTTGTAGCGATACTACAACAAAATTAAACTACATTTTTGTGGATGGACCACGAGGAACATTCGATTTTTTCCCAAAAACAGGTTGTGCCCCATTAACTGTTACTTTTACATCTAATGCACAAAACACCGCTAATTATACTTGGGTTTTTGGCGATGGAGGTATTGCAACGGGTGCCACAACCACTTGGACTTATGAAAATGGCGGATTTTATTTGCCAGTTCTAATTATTAGTGATTCGTTAAACACTGCTATTGGTGATACTTCGGTATGTAGTGTTACGTTAAACACGACCGATTCGATATACGTTATTCAAGCTTACCCAAATTTTACTTTTTTGGATACTTTATATTGTCCTGGTCAAGTTGTCCAATTTACCGATTCTAGTAATGGTATTGGTGTTATTACTTCATGGTATTGGGATTTTGGAGATGGAACAAATAGTACTTTGCAAAACCCATCGCATTCATTCACTAATCCTGGAAACCAAACCGTTACCTTGACTGTTAAAATGGATACCTGCGAAAGTTCCATTTCAAAAGAAGTTAGAGTATTTGATTATCCCGATGTTACCATTTCAACCTCAGGTTTGGAGGGTTGTTATCCTCACGAAGTTGATTTTTATGTAGATATGAATACGGTTACTTATCCAGTTATTGAATATGTTTGGAATTTTAATGACGGCACACCTACTATAATTCAGCAAAATGTTGATCATCAATTTGTTGTTTCGGGTAATTACAACGTTCAACTTACGTTAAAGTTTGCTAATGGTTGTGAACAAACTTATTCGTTTCCAACCGATGTAATAGTTCATCAAATGCCAAATGCAGATTTTACATTTGTTAGCGATTTTGTCTATCCTGGTGATGTTATCACTTTTACAAGTACAAGTACAGGTGATATTACTCAATGGGTATGGAATTTAGGAGACGATACTTCGCACGATAGTATTACTAATTTTACTCACTCTTATGCTACATCTGGTTATTATACCGTTACACTCTGGGTTTCAACCGATGCTGGTTGCTCCGATTCGATACGTAAAACAGTTACAATTATTGAAGGGGTTACAATACCTAATGTGTTTACTCCCAATGGTGATGGTGTGAACGATCAGTTTGTAATTATTACTTATGGTCTATTCCGAATTACTAACTTGCAAATATTTAACCGCTGGGGAAATTTAGTTTGGCAAACCGATAATCCACAAGAATATTGGGATGGTAAAGAGCAAAAAACAGGATTAGATGTTCCCGATGGAACATATTACTATACTTATAAAGCTATTTCTGTTACCGAAGCTGAGTTTTTGTCATCGGGTTCGGTAACGCTGCTGAGATGATATTTGTAAATTAACGATTTAGTTCACATGATTAATTTTCAACTAATCATCCCATTCAATTATAAATTTTCCAGATTCTTGTTGACGAATCTTTTCTTTTTCTTTTTCTTTTAGCTCTTTATCTTTATTTGCATTTTTATTAACCGTAGAGTCGCTTTTAAAAATACCGAATTCTTCAAATAATATTTTTTTAATCTCAGTTTTTTGAGTTTTTACATCTTCGGCTATTTTCTTTTTAACCGCTTTGGTGTCGTATTTAAACTTGGGATTATCGGTGGTGCCTGTTACAAGCAAATATAGTGTAGTTTGCCCCAAACCATCGTCTTCAATATCAAATTCCTGATTAGTTTTGTTTGCCTCTTTTGCTTTTTTACCCAGTACTTCAGATAGCAAAATTCGAATTCGGTAATTTATTTCATTTTTAAACGTATGTGTCCCCGAAATCCATAAATTCATAGCGTTCGACTTAATTTCCATTTCGGGAATAGTAATTACTTCATTTCGAATAGTAATTACATTTTTCAACGTCTCAAATTTTATTTCGGACAAATTGCTAACTTTTACATACTTTGAAAGAGCTTCAAGAGTATTATAATTTCGTATTTCTCCATTTTTAATAACTGCATCTGAAATAACCATTAATCTATCCATACGCGGACTAAAATCCGAATTCCATTCCGAAACAAGTTCAATATCGGCATCAATTGTTCCATTTATCTTATTATAAGTTAGTCCGTCCACTTCTTGTCCAAAATCGTCAAATGCATAAAAGGCTTTTCGTGCATCTATATCAATGATTTTAGTTTTTAAGGTTATAAAAAATGTTTCTTCATTAGTTTTTGAAATTTTTCCACTTGCCGTAATGATTCCATCTAATGCTGAAATTTTAAATGATGGTATATCCAGTCTTCCGTTTACAAAGTAAATCGATGTTTTCATTTCTGAACCAGTAAATTTTCCAAATTTAACTTTACTTGCCTGAAAATCAACATCTGCTAATATGTTTTCTGGAATATTTAGTTTCTTATTTGATGTTTCTGATGAAGAATTTGTCTTTAATAAATCATCAAAGTCGATGTTTTTTGTTTGTACTTTTATTTTGGCTTTTAAGGGATATGATGAGTTGAAAAAATAAGGAAAAATATCTATTAAAGTACCTGTAATGTCGAAGTTTGTTTTGCCATAATTCAAGTTTAACTTTTCCAAAACTAAGTTTGTGTTACTAAACAGCACAATGCCATTTAACCCAGATATAGAATTACTACTTTCATTAAGTTCAATATTAACATTGCTTAAATTAATCATTCCCGATGATTTGCTTCCAATAAAATCAGATGATTTTACATTGCTCCATTGTTTTAATTTTAAATCTAAAATTACATCAGCTACTGCTTTTCCTTCAATATTTTTTATAGTGGAGTTGCCAATAAAGGGTAATAAATCGGTAAGGTTAAAAGTCCCTTTTAATTTAGCATTTATGCTTGGACTTTCGAGGTTAATTACCGAAAACTCACCCGAAATTTGTCCCATTTTATGAGTTGCACTAAAATTTTTGAAATAAAGTTTGCTGTTTTTTAAGGAGTTTGAGCCTCCATTGGTGTATGTTAAATTAAAGTTGAGGTTTGTGAAATTTATATCGCTGTTTTCCTTAGTTAAATTTCCATTTTTCATCGAAGCATTCAAATTAATATTAAATGGAGCATCGGAACTTAAACCGCCTTTAATATTAACCTCAAACGAAAAGTTACCTTCCGTAGAAATATCCGACATCTTATTTTGGTATTCACTGGGAAGTTCATGTATAAAATCGTGAAGTTCTAAATCTTTACCTTTAACATTAAAATCAATGTTTTTTATAGAATCTGAATAATTTATTAAGCCTTCTACAAAAAAAGGAATTTTGTTTAAGTTTAAATCGCCTTTATTTATTGTATAAGTCCCTTTTTTGTTGTCAACTTGAAACGTAAAATCAACGGTAGCATCTTTGTTTCGGATATAGTTTATACTATCGGTCATTATTTGATGAATCAATAAGTCACCATCAATCTTTAAAGAATACTTATCGTCGCTAAAATTACCTTTTGCTTGACCTTGTTTAATATTAAATGCATACCGTTCATTATCCTTATATCCTATTAAACTAAAATTAACTCGTTTAAATATTACTTTGTTTAAGTCGTAATTAAACTTTGAACTAGTGCTCGTTGTATCGGTTTTAAAAATGTGGTAATTGTCCGTTCCATTTTTAAAATGCTTTAACGCAATTGCTCCGTCATTTATTTCAATTTTTCTAACCGTATAATTACCTGTAATTATATCCCAAATATTAAATCGTGCATATAAATGATGAGCTTTAAATAATATTTCCTTTTTCTTATACGGAACTACTTCCAACATTTTCACGTCATTAAATTCTAAGCTTGCATCCGGGAATCTACTTATAAAACTAAAATGAATTTCTTTGTATGTTAAAGATGTATTTAAACTTTCGTTTAATTTGTCAACTGCATAAGCAGCAATTTTATCTTGAAGCAAGTATGCCGATATAAAAAGAGTTAATAACATTAAAATAACAAATCCAAAAAACCATAAAGCAATTTTTACAATTTTTTTTGTCAACTTGCTAGGTGATTTCAGGAAGAACATATTATAAAATTTACTGAAGCATTAGAACGTACAAACTTAGCTAAAAATTATCTAAATAAAATTGACATCAATGTTTTAATATTAACATGGTTTTGTTAACCCGAATGATATGCGAAAACATGATAACTTTATTTTTTTTTGTTCAGGTTTTGATAATGTTTTAATTTTTGTAAATTTGTCATTAAAATTTGATAGGATGAAAAAATACAAACTAATTTTTACCATATTATTTTCGATATTATTTATTCAAAATATTTTTGCTCAAGTTGACACACCCACCGAAAAGGAAAGGATTCCTAGATTTTTTCATAGTGTTGGTATAAGTTTATTTTCCGAATATGTTTCCGGAACACTTACAAAAGTTCCTTTTTATGATACTACTGGTACTGTGGTTGGAAAATTTAATCCCGAACGTTTTGTTGGCGAATATAGCTCAAGTTGGAATGTTATGTCGTTAACTTATATTATGCGATATTCTTTTTGGTTTATTGATGATAGTCACAGTTTGTCGTTATCAATGCCTTTAACTTTTGGCTTATCTTATTTAACTGCAAATGATGGAAGTGGAGCATACGGTAGCTTGTCCGTTCCTTTGATGTTGCAATATCATTCTGGGGTTGCTTCAAATTTTGAAACACCAAAAATTAAAGGCTGGATGGTTGGACTTGGAGCCGAATTAAATATTTTTCCATTAATTTCTTCCGAACAATTTAAACCTAAAAAAACACCAAATCCTGATGAATTAGTTTATGGAAAACATAATTGGATTCAGCCAGCAGTTGAGGTTTCTTATCGTTGGTTAAACCGAGATGATAATTGTCGCGAAGTAAATTTGCGAGGTGGTTACGGTTTCTCGAAAAAGTGGCTCGACCAAAACGGAGTTGAACAAAATATTGCACCTTTTAGTGTAAAATTGGCTTATATCGTTTCTATTAATTATTGATTCCCTAATACATCAAATGCTGTTTGCTGCTATTCTTCCATCCTGCTTGACTGGAATACTTTACGAAATAAATTTTTAAATCAGCTTGACTTTCATAGTCAACAAAATAGATTTTTTTGTTTGCCTGACTTTCATACTGAACAAAATACCATTGTCCGTCATTTTTTCCAGCCTGACTTTCGTAATCCACTTTGTAAACAAGCAAATCGGCTTGACTTTCGTAGTTTACAACAAATACTTTAACATCGGCTTGACTAGAATATTGCACGCTGTAAACTTTTTGCGATTGCACATAAAAAAAGCAACCAACTAACAATAAGGAAAGTAATATCTTTTTCATTTGTTTATTTTTTTTGAAGCATCGCATTTTGTGAAAAAACCATGCCATTTTTCCACTCAAATATCAACAAAGTTACTCTGAATTTAAAAATGATTTAAAATCACTATTGTCCGATAAAAATAATTTTCATTTAAGAGATTCTTCACTCCACTGCGTTGCGTTCAGAATGACAAGTTTTTTATAAATCAATCACAAGAAAGGGGGGGGGCTTGCTGGCGGCGAAGCCGCCAGCAAGCC
>CAZFPO010000025.1:0-3871 GCA_964521105.1 uncultured Lentimicrobiaceae bacterium
ATAATTTTTATTGTTCTAATATTTGTTTTACCATGCTTAATCCCTCTATCCGAATCGAAAGCCCAAAATACTGACTTACCCTTTCCAAATAGTCATTTTATTGAAATAGACGGAATGTGGATTCATTACCGAAAATGGACTCCTACATTGGAAAAATCAAATTCGGAATGGATTTTATTTGTTCATGGACTAGGTGGTTCAACTTATTCATGGGAAAATAACACTCAATTTTTATGTGATTCAGGATATACGGTAATTGCTGTAGATGTTCCACCTTTTGGATATAGCGACCGTGACCCCGATATAAATCATTCACCCGACAATAGAGCTAATTTTTTGTGGAAATTTGCCAACCAGATAAATCCAAATGTTCAATGGAATTTAATTGGACATTCGATGGGTGGTGGTATTGTTGAGGCAATGGCAATTTTGAACCCCCAAAAAACTAAAAGTGTAGTTTTTGTTGATCCAGCTTTGTTTAAATCGTTAAAAAAGAGTTTCTCTTTTACTCAATTAATATTACGATTTCCGCCTATTGAAAGACTTTTTTCGGTAATTGGGGAGTATTTTTTTATTACTGAAAAACAAATTTCAAAGATGTTATTATCTGCATTTGGAAGAGAAGCCACTAAAAAAGAGATAGATGCATATTACAATGCCTTATCTCAAGACGGAACTGCCCGTGCTTTTATTAGAGCTTTTACAAAATCAAAAGTGATAACCGAAATGGATTTTAGCCAATTTAATACTCCTGCATTAGCCATTTGGGGTGATTCTGACACTTGGGTGCCAATTGATGGTTACAAAACGATGCTTGACGAAAACAAAAACATCAACATTAAAATTATTAAAGGAGCCCACCACTGCCCAATGGAAACACATGCAAATGAATTTAATCAAGCAATTCTAATTTTTTTAAATAACATAAATTCAATTGAAAAAAAATGAATTTATCTTAATAGTAACGAGTGTTTTGTTTATTTATAGATACTTAATGCTTGGATAAATTTTAAACCACTTCTAACTCACTCATAAGCACCCAACCTTTATCACCATTTGGTAGTTTTATTTCAACCCAATCGCCAATTTTATCCTGTATATTTACTTTGATACCATCGTGAACAACAAATAACACTTTACTACTTGCATCGGGTGAACTTTTTATTTCCAACTTTTTCGACATGATAATAGCTTCATGTTTGTTATTCATTATTTTAGTTTGAGTATATGCAGCTATAAATGAAATTGAAAATAAAAATATTGAAACAGCACAAACATAAAATGACGTTTTACGCAACCAATATGTTGGTGTAATTAAAAAGATAGCCAGCATAACAAAAAAAGTAAAAAGAAATATAATAGTGTTTATTGACCATTGTTTTTCGCTAAAAATATTCAAAAATGATTTCCACCATGAAACAAAAAACAAATCGGGAAGTGCTTCAATTTTATCTTTTAATTTGTATTTTGTTACCTGAATATTAAATTCGGTATCATCATCGGAAGGATTAAGCCTTTTAGCACGCTCGAACCATAGCATTGCATGAGAATAATCTTCAATTTTAAAATATGAACAAGCCAAATTATAATATAGTGCTTGGGATTGATAACCCTCGTTAACTATTGATTGAAAAGATGTTATTGATTTTTCATATTGCTTTGACATGTAAAACTTAACACCTTCATCAAAAACATTATTAGAAAATAAATTAATTGATAAAAATGTGAATATAAAAATCAAGTGTATTTTTTTAAGTATCGTTTTCATATTTTCAATTTTATTTCCTTATCAATTTCAATAATTAAATTAAACGCTTCGTTATACAAATTACTCATTAAATTACTTGAGTCATAAGGAGCAAAACGAGCAAATTCACAATCATTTAGAAGTTTTTCTACCCTATTAATAGTTTCGATGTTTAGCTTACTTTTCTGAATTTCGGTAATAACATTTTCGGTTGAGAGATTAGATTTTGAAATAATTAGTTTATCGGCAACATAGCCCCAAATTGCTTTTGATAATTCTTCGTAAAATTCAGTTTTCAAATTTTGGTCTAACATCTTTTTTGCCTTATTTAAGCGTTTTCGAGCTTCTTTACCAGCCTTTTTATTTTTCATACTTTGAACATCAGCCCTGCGTTTTATTTCATTTCGATAAATGATAATAAATCCACCAAATAAAATTACTGGAAAAATTAACAGTAACCAAAACCATAAAGAACCAAAAAATGTCGTTTTATCCATTGTTAGCCCCCCATCAGCAGTTGAAATAAAACGGATATCGCTTCCTACATATTGGATTTCTTTTTGATTAACATTCGTAACCATACTATTTTCGGAATTTCCTTTTCCGGCTGTAACTAACACATCAAATTTACCAATTGGAATTGAGACATATGAATTTTTGCCAGGGTCGAAATAAACAAAATCTTGTGGTTCAATTGTATATTTTCCTTCATTACGAGGGATAGCAATATACTCAAAAACCATTGAACCGGAAGCACCCGCTTCGGTAGTTTTAGTTTGGTCGACAGTTTTGGGGTCATATACTTCAAAATCAGCAGGGAACTCTATTTTTGGAAAATCAATTAATTTTAAATTTCCTTTCCCCGATACGGTGATTTGTATTTTTAACGCCTCATTGGCAGGTAAACTTGAACGATCTAGTTTAGCTGTTACCGAAAGTTGTCCAACAGCACCTGTATAATTTTCGGGAGCCCCTTCAGGTAACTTTTTCACATTAATTACAACCGGATTTGAACTAATGGTTTTCTTAACATTATCAACTCCTCCACCAAAAAATGAATCGTCGAAAAAACTATCCCAAAAACTCCCCCTGCGTTGTTGTGCTTTTCTAACTTGAGCTACAATATCCATTAAAAGTGGGTCGATGCGAAGTTGTCCGGTTTTTTGAGGATAAACATATACCTTTCTGACCTCTGCCACCGTGTATGTTTTTCCATTATAAACTTCTTGATATTGTTTTGGCTGTTTTTGACGATCGGACAATTCGGTAGACCAAAATCCATTGCTCGATGGTATTTTGTTTATAGAATACTGAACAATTGGAATGGCAGTGTATAATTTGTAAGTAACCTTTACCTCTTGTCCTTCAAAAACCGAACTTTGAGAAGGTATTGCCCTTATAAACACATCATTGCTTTCAACTTTTGCATCGGTAGGTTGATTTGTACTATTTTGAGGCTGCCTATTATTTGGTTGTTGTGATTGCTGATTTTGTGATGTTACGGGTGAATTGCCTGCTACCACTTCAATTTGTAACTTGTTTGATTTATAAACCTTTCCGTTTACAGTAATTGAAGCTTCGTCAATATCAAATTTACCAATATTTACAGCCTGTAAATAAATAGTAAAACTGTATTGTACCGACTGATAAACCTGTCCGTTAATAATTTGCATGTTTGATGATGACGACTGGCTGGGACCACCAATAAAATTAAAATGCGAAAATGTTGGAGCTTTAAAGTTGGTTCCCTGAGCATTAACCGTATAGGTTACTCTAAATTGCGAACCTTGACTTACACGAGCTGGACCCGATGCAATAAAAGTTATGTCATCGGCAAAAAGCGTGGACATTAATAATGAAAAAGTAAGAAATATCCATGCTTTCATAAAAATAGTTTTTGTTCGATATCTCTTCATTTTACCAATCCTTTTCAAATTTTGATTTATTTCCAGTTTTATCTTTTTGAAGTTTCTGCATAGTATTTTTTTCATTGTTATTTAAAGCATCTAATTGACGTTCCAAATTTCGCTTTTCCTGCTGTTGCTGCTGCTGTTGGCGATTTTGCTGTTTATGATTATTTTGTTTATTGTCTTGTTGCTTGTTTTGCTGTTGTTGCTGTTGTTG
>CAZFPO010000025.1:3971-23959 GCA_964521105.1 uncultured Lentimicrobiaceae bacterium
TGTTGTTGCTGTTGTTGCTGTTGCTGTTGTTGTTGTTGCTGTTGTTGTTGTATCATTTTCCGTCGGGCATATTCATAGTTATATCTACAATCTTCATCTTTCGGATTTAATTTTAAACTATTTTTAAAAGCCTCCATACTCTCTTGATATTTTTTTTGACTTAGTAATGAGTTTCCAACATTATACCAATATGTTGAAGCCATTTGTTTATCTTTTTCGGGTGGAGTTAATTCCGAAAAAATTTTATGAGCATCTTCAAAACGACCTTGTTTATATAATGAAGTTCCCATATTAAATTTTGCTTTTTGATAATCGGGCGATTTATCCATTGCCTTTCGATATTCGATTTCGGCTTCTTTATATTTTCCTTTTTCAAATAATGAATTTCCCCTTCGAACATCTTGCAATGTAGCTTTTGTTTGAGAAAATAGAGAATTTTCAATCATAAATGAAAAAATTAATGCAAACAAAAATAATGTTCTCAAAAATATTACTTTCATTTTTATAAATGTTTTTGTTTAAATAACTTAATCGAATTTGCAAATTTATTTTTTCTATCAAGAATTAAAAAATCGATGAATAATAAAAATAAAGCTAATGCCAAAAAGTAGTAAAATGCGTCATCATAGTCGGTATACTCAACCGAATCGTACTCCTTTTTGTCCATTTTATCAATTTCATTCATAATTTTTGATAAGCCCATATCACTAGTTGAAGCACGAACATAAATTCCTTTACCGCTAGCGGCTATTTTTTGAAGATAAGGTTCGTCCATTTTAGAAACTACAACATTACCTTGGCTATCGCGGTGATAATCAACTTGTCCGTTAGGTTTTAAAATTGGAATTGGTGATCCTTCCATTGTTCCAACGCCAATGGCATGAACTTTTACATTTTTTTTCACAGCTTCTTCAGCCGAAGCAATGGCATCATCTTCAAAATTTTCGCCATCGGTAATTACAATTATTGCACGACTATTTACCGATTCCTCTTCAAGATTATACGAACTCAAGGCTAAATCAATGGCAGAGCCAATAGCTGTACCCTGATTTTCAACAATATCCGTTGAAATTCTGTCAATAAACATTTTAGCTGCTCCGTAGTCGTTTGTAATTGGAAGTTGAATAAACGACTTTCCGGCAAAAACTACAATTCCAATTCTATCATTGTTTAATTCATCAATTAATTTTATCAAAGCCTGTTTTGAACGTTCAATTCGTGATGGCTGAATATCTTGTGCTAACATACTCCGCGAAACGTCAAAGCAAATCATTAAATCAACACCTTTTCGCTGTGCTTTGTCGATTTTAGAGCCAAACTGAGGTCGACTGAGCGAAAAAATTATCAAAACTAATGATGAAATAAGTATCCAAAATTTTAAATTCTGTCTAATTCCAGAATATGTTGGCATTAATTTTTGGATTAATATATAATCGCCCAACTTATTAATTTTTTGCTTGCGATGATGTAATAATAAATAGTGTAAAAATATTAACACTGGGATTAATAAAAAAAACCACAAATAATAATCATTTACAATCCTAAACATAACTAACAAATTTATGGTATAGTATTAAAAATTGTTTTTCTTAAAATTAGCTCACTAAGCAACAAAACAAATGCTAAAATTAAAAATGGAATAAATTCCTCCGAGCGACGGTCGTATACCATAACATCAATTATGGTTTTTTCGAGTGAATCAATTTCTTTGTAAATGCTTTCTAATTTTGATTTATCGGTAGCTCGGTAGTATTTACCACCCGTAATTGATGCAATATCTTTCAATAGTGGCTCATCAATTTCAACATCAAGTTGCTGATATTGAATACCAAATGGTGTTTTAATTGGATAAGGAGCTTTTCCCATTTTTCCAACACCAATGGTATAAACTCTGATGCCCATTTTTTTAGCAATATCGGCACCTGAAATTGGATCCATAAAACCCATATTATTTACTCCATCGGTTAAAAGAATAATTACCTTGCTTTTAGCTTTACTATATCTTAATCTATTTACTGCAGTTCCAAGTCCATCACCTATTGCAGTTCCATCTTCTATCATGCCACTTTTTACTTCATCAATTAATCCGTATAAAACTCTGTGATCCGAAGTTAATGGACATTGGGTAAACGATTCTCCACTAAAAACAACTAAACCTATTCTATCCTGAGGGCGACTATCGATAAATGTTTTCGCAACTTCTTTTGAAGCCTGAAGTCGATTTGGTTTAAAATCCTCGGCTAACATACTTCCCGAAATATCTAAAGATATTATTATATCAATGCCTTCAGAGTAAACATTACGTTTACTATTTTTCGATTGTGGACGCGCGATTGCAAAAATTATTAATGTAAAAGCCAATAGTTTAAAAATTAAAAGCAAGGGGTAAAATTTAGATTTTATGCTGCTTCCGATTTTTGAAGTACGTTTATTAAGCGACATTCGGAAAACAGTTTTTGATGTTTTACCTTTAAACCAATACCATAATAAATAAAAGGGAACAATTAAAATTAACAATAACACCCACGGATACATAAAACTGATTGAAGTAAGCCAAGAAATCATAAATTGCCTCCTTTCTCATTCGCTTCTGAATTCAATGTTGAATTAATTTTATCACTAAATTCTTGACTCATTTTAATGATATCAAAAGCAAAATTTAAGCATTTTTCATTTTCAATATCAAGGGGTTGTGATTTTGCAAACTTAGCTAAATCAGCATTTTGTAAAATATAATTAACCGATTCAATAATTACTTGGTCGAATTGCACATCATTTAGTTCAGAAATTATTTCGGAACTTGTCATTTCAAGTGCATTAAAACCAAACTCTTCCTGATAGTATCTACGAATAATTTCGGTTAATTCAACGTAATAATCTTTTACAAAACCCTGTTGCCATAATTTTTTATTTTTCAACTTTACTAATTGTTCTATTGCCCAATCAGATGATTTTATGGCAGGTTTTTGTAAAATTTTAAACAATGGTTCTTTTTTCTTGTATTTTCGATAAAAATAAAAAGCTAGGATACCGACTAGAATCAAAGCAAAACCGCCAATGATATATGGTAAAATCTCAAAAAAACGAATGGGTTCATCCATTGGACCTTTAATATCCTTAAATGCTTTGG
The DNA here is from genome assembly GCA_964521105.1 of uncultured Lentimicrobiaceae bacterium. GTDB lineage: Bacteria > Bacteroidota > Bacteroidia > Bacteroidales > WCHB1-69 > JAQUGA01. The sequence continues at coordinate 7,102 of CAZFPO010000025.1, forward strand.
TTGTATCAACCTGAACAGTTGTAACAGTTAGCATTAAACTATCGGTAAAGGCTATTAAATTGCTATCGTTGTTGCTTACTGAATAAAAAGGGATACTAGGAATAACATAATTATTCGAATCGAATGCCGAAAAAGTGATTTTTTGATGCAAACCATTAAATTCCTTTTTCTCATTAAAAATAGTATCCACATTACCAATTTCAATTATATCTAATTTTGAGTTTGTTAAAACATCACTCATTAGGGGCCAAACCAAAAATTTACTATCCTTTGGAGGAATATTTAAGGATATGTCTAAAACATTGTGTTCTCCAATTTTCATATTTTTGTTTTGTAGAACAGCCGTAGCTTTTTGTCCGAACAAACTAAGCGGAAAAATCAAAATAATTAGTATGATTCGAAAATATGAGTTCTTCATAGAAAATTAATTTTTTGATTCTCGTTTTTTAAACAATTTAACTAACGGTTTTACATAATCTTGATTAGTGTGTATTGGCACTTCATCAATACCTGTTTTTTTAAACATTTCGCTAATTTTAGTATCAAACTGCAACCATTGATTGCGATATCTCTTGCGAATTTCAGCCGATGAAGAGTCAATCCAAACAACCTCATTTGTTTCAATGTCTAATGCTCTAATAAGACCAACATTTGGAAGCTCCGTTTCGAGTTTATCAATTAAACGAATGGCGACTAAATCGTGACGTTTTTTACCAATGCGGAGTGATTCTAAAAAATCGTTTGATTGAAAATCGGAAATTACAAATGCAGTGCACTTTTTCTTTTGAACGTTTGTCATAAACTTAATTGGCACCGAAACATCTGTACCTGTATTTTTAGGTTCAAATTTTATGAGTTCAGAAATAATTCGAAGAATATGAGATTTTCCTTTTTTAGGAGGAATGTATTTTTCAATAATATCGCTAAATAAAATCACTCCTACTTTATCATTATTAAAAATTGCCGAAAAAGAAAGAACTCCCGCTAATTCTAATATCAGGTCAGATTTAAAATTTGAAACCGAGCCAAATAAATTCGAACTACTCACGTCAATTAAAAGCATAACCGTTAACTCACGTTCTTCTTCAAAAATTTTAATGTATGGATGATTAAATCGAGCCGTAACATTCCAATCGACCGAGCGAACATCATCACCATATTGATATTCACGAACTTCGGAAAATGCCATTCCTTTTCCTTTAAATGCACTGTGGTATTGTCCAGCAAAAACATGTTTTGACAAACCACGAGCCTTTATTTCGATACGTTTAACTTTGCTTACAATATCCTTTGCTTCCATATTAATGAATTAAGGAACTTCAACAATATTTAAAATATCATTTATAATATTTGTAGTAGTTATATTTTCGGCTTCAGCTTCGTAAGTTAATCCAATTCTATGACGCATTACATCAAAAGCAACCGCTCGCACATCCTCGGGAATAACATAACCTCTACGTTTAATAAAAGCATAAGCCTTTGATGCTAATGCCATATTAATACTTGCACGTGGTGAAGCACCAAAACTTATCATGTTTTTATATTTATCTATTCGATATTTTTCGGGGAAACGAGTAGCAAATACAATATCAGTTATATAATTTTCAACTTTCTCATCAAGATAAATTTTCTTAACTAAATCTCGAGCTTTTATTATTTCTTCTTTTGAAACAACTTGCGAAATTGCTTCAATTTGTGCACCTGAATTTTGACGTAAAATTACTTTTTCCTCTTCTTTAGTAGGATATCCAATTATTACTTTAAGCATAAAACGGTCAACTTGAGCCTCGGGAAGTGGATATGTACCCTCTTGTTCAATAGGATTTTGAGTTGCTAATACTAAGAAAGGTTCAGCCATTGGATAAGTATGCTCACCAATCGTTACTTGTCGTTCCTGCATGGCTTCTAAAAGGGCACTTTGCACTTTTGCTGGGGCACGATTTATCTCATCTGCCAAAATAAAATTTGAAAAAATTGGACCTTTTTTAACTTTAAAATTTTCATCTTTCTGGCTGTAAATCATCGTTCCAACTAAATCGGCTGGAAGTAAATCGGGGGTAAACTGAATCCTACTAAAATCGGCTTTAATTGACTGAGCCAATGACTTAATAGCTAATGTTTTAGCCAAGCCTGGAACACCTTCAAGTAAAATATGACCATTCGATAATAAACCTATCAACAAACGCTCAACCATTTGCTTTTGACCAACAATTACTTTGTTCATTTCGCGAGTTAACAAATCAACAAAAGCACTTTCACGCTGAATAACTTCATTAAATTCTTTGATGTCGGTATATGTTTCCATAAATTTTAAATTAAAAATTGTATGTACAAATTTATTTCAACATTACTTTGTTTATAATTTTTTGTCGTTAAAAAAAGTTAAGCTTCTTGTTAATAATACTAAATAAATCTGCACATGTACTTAATTTTTAAGATATTACGTATTACATCACAAGCCGAATTAAAAATTAAATAAAATTGTTTAGCAAAAAAACAATTAATTTATTTATAAAATGAGAAAAATCTTTTTATTTTTGTGGATAAATGCTTTAATTTGCATAATAATTTAAGAAAACAAAAAGAAAACAGATAAATAACACGAAGATTATGAGAAGTATTAAACTAACGTTAAGCATTGTTGCTGTTTTTGCTACAGCAATTGTTATTTACAACATTTCAAATAATGTTAGTAAAAAACAACACTATCAAGTAAGAACATTAACAGATCAAATTCATGCTCAAGGAATTAATGGTGCAATTCAGTGGTTAAATATGATGAAGGGCAATCCAGAAACCGGCGAAATATCAATCAAAGATATTTTAATGGCTCGACAAGAAATGCTTCGTTTTGCACAACAAAACACTAATAAAAACTTGGGTATTGTATGGAATGAAATGGGACCCGATAACGTTGCTGGTCGTGTGAGAGCATTTTTAATCGATAAAAACAACGCTAACAAATTTTATGTTGGAGGTGTTGGTGGTGGTTTATGGGTTAGCAACACTGGTGGCAATACTTGGAATCGTGTTACTTCAATTTCAGACAATATTGCTATTTCAGCCATTGCTCAATCGCCAAGTGGAGTTATTTATGTTGGAACTGGCGAAGGATTAGCTCAACCAGGTGCTACTAATTTTAATACCGGTCAAATTGGTAATGGAATGTATAAATCAACCGATGGTATTAATTTCACATCAATTGCTTCAACTGTTCCTGTATTTACAGCATTTGACGACAACGTTGAATGGTGTCTTATTAACAGAATAGCTTGTTCACCTAATAGCGAGCGAGTTTGGGCTGCAACAAATAAAGGGTTGAAATATAGTGATGATGAAGGTGCAACATGGACTAATGCAAAGCAAAATACGGGAACTAACACCATTAACCTTTCCGGTTATGGTTCGGATGTTAAAATTGCTTCAAATGGTAAAGTTTTATATTCTCAATTAGTATCATCAGGTGGTGGTAAAGCTGGTAAATTATATATTTCGGCTGATGGTGATGCGAATAACTTTATTCAAAAAACAAATGGAACTATTTTACCCAGCGATATGGGACGAGTTGAAATTGCCGTTTCGCCTAATAATCCAAATTATGTTTACCTTTGTTGTGCTTCTCAAGCAGGTGCATTATATAACATCTATCAATCTACCGATGGTGGTGACACATACAGAATTGTTGGACCAGGAGGTAGTGCAAGTTTAAATATTTTTGGCTCAAACAATCAAGGTTGGTATGATAATGTAATAGCAGTATTTCCAAATAATCCTAATAAAATAATTGTAGGAGGTATTGATGCATGGATAGGTGAACAAGTTTCTCCAACTATGCCATTTTCATGGTCTCAAAAATCATTATGGTATGCCGATGACGATGTATCTGAAGATAATGATATTTTTTACGTTCATGCCGACCATCATGTTTATCAATTCCACCCATCTGATCCAAACACTATATATATGGGCACTGATGGTGGTTTATGTAAAAGTATTGATGGGGGAAACACTTTTATCCAACTTAATAGAGGGTTAAATATTACCCAATTTTATTCTGTTGCTTGTGCAAATAATCACCGTGTTATGGGTGGAACTCAAGATAACGGCACTCAATATATTAGTTTAAGAGGCAATACACCTCAAAATGCAAAAAGTGTTCAAGGTGGTGATGGTGGTTATGCTGCTTTCTCTATTATTAATTCAAAAGCGTTGTTTACATCTGTATATAATGGTAATGCTCGTAGATCACCCGATGAAGGTGATAATTACGAAGACGTTGATAAATTTTACTCAAAAAAAATGCTTAATACTGCCGGTACAGCTCCTTCATTTACCGCTGCTTTTGTAACTCCAATTTATCATTGGGAAAGTATCAACGATGTTTTCACACCAGATTCAATCACTTTTATTGCTGATAGAAATTATGTAGCTGGTGAATTAATACGTGGTAAAAGTAACAATAACCGTTACCCAATTCGTCATATTTTAACCAGTAACTTAAATCATGGCGACACTATTAAGCTTCAAGATAGAGCTCAATCAAAATTTTATTTAGGTATTTCAGGAGGCGTATGGATGACTCGCCAAGCATTAGTATTTGGAAAAACACCTCTTTGGTTAAATATTGCTACAATTGAAGGTATGGTTTCAACAATGAGTTCATGTAAAGATGGAAATTATCTGTTTGTTGGAACATATTCAGGGAATGTTTACCGTATTTCGGGTTTGAAAAATTATGCTGATTCTATTTATTTAGACGTTGCTAGTTCTCAATATGCATTAACTGTAACCAAAATTGCTAATTATCCAAATCGTACCATTACATCTGTTTCTGCAAATTGGTATGACCCTGACAAAGTTGTTGTTACTCTTGGTAACTTTGGAAACCAAACTTCTTATATCTATTATTCAGATGATGCTACGGCTGATGCTCCAACATTTGTTTCAAAACAAGGTAATTTACCAAAAATACCAGTATACTCCTCATTAATTGAAATGAATCATAAAAAATATGTGATTATTGGAACCGAATATGGAATGTTTACTACCGAGGATATTACTGCATCTAATCCAACATGGACTGAAGAAAATGAAGGCATTGGAGCTCGTGTTCCGGTATTTATGATTCGCCAGCAATCAAATTTTGCCAACCCAGATACCGGTGTTGCAATTGACCCAGACGGAAATTATGTATTAACACTTTTCCCTGGTGTAACTAATACAGGATTTGTTTATATTGGTACTCATGGAAGAGGAATTTTCTACAACAGCAATTTCTTCTACCCTGCCGAATCAATCCGCGACAATACTGCCATTAGTGCATCATATATGAAAATTTTCCCAAATCCTGCAAACGATTATACTAATGTTTCATTTACAATTCAAACAATTGATAATGTTAGAATTAGAATTTTCGATCTAAAAGGAACAATCATTCGTGATATTGATTTAGGAACTTTAAATATTGGGCAATATCAACAATACATCGATTGCTCCGATTTATCTGTTGGAACATACATAGTAAATGTTCGTGGAAATAAAACAAATTTCTCTTCAAAATTTATTATTCATAAATAAAAAATATTTTTCTAAAAAAGGAGTTCTATTTAGAGCTCCTTTTTTTTTATAAAAAATCCAACATGAAAAAAACAAATCTCATCATTATTTTAATTTCAATTGTAAGTGTATCATTTTCTCAAACAAATACGCAGGAAAAGTTTGAAATATTTTTTAATAACAACTCAGCAATAATCGACAAATTGAGCGAAAATATCATATTAAAAAAAATCAAAACCGATTCAACTTCAATTATTACATCTGTAGTTATTGAAGCTCACTGTGATACTAAAGGCAGCAATGAACTTAACGATGCATTATCCCAAAAAAGAGCTTCATCGATATTATATTTTCTAACTTCCAATAGCATTAATCAATCGATTATTACACAATTTTCGTTTGGGAAAAGAAAATTAAAATATCCTATTGAAAATGATTCTTTAAATCGCAGAGCTGAAATCACTATCAACTATTTAAAAAAAGACATTAAAGCAAAGCATACCGAAATAGAAGTTAAACCAAATGAAATTGTAAAACAAATATCAGATAATAAATTAACCGACAATACTAAACACATTGTTGATGCTAAAGTTGGAGAACTTATTGTTTTTGAGTCGATACAATTTTATCCAGGTCAAGCTGTCCCCCTTCCAAAATCGCTTGATGTGATGCAAGATATTGCAACTATTTTACTTGAAAATCCAACGATTGAAATTGAAATTCAAGGACATATTTGTTGTACATCAACCGATGATGATAACATATCAACAAAAAGAGCAAAATGTGTTTATGATTATTTAGTCGAAAATGGAGTAAATAAAAATCGGCTGACTTATAAAGGTTATGGTCGTTCCCGACCACGAACAGATGAGAGTACCTCCGAGCTTACTCAGATGAATCGTAGGGTTGAGATAAAAATCACCAAAAAATAAGCTCATAAGAGAAAAATAAAAATGGCTACCATAAATTATTAAGATAGCCATTTTGGTTTTTCTCAACTGCTTCTACCTACTTCTATATAATATAACTTGCCCTGTTTGTTCTCTAACTTTATCCATAGCATCTTTGTAACGAATCACATAAAAGTACGCACCTTCTTCTATTTGTGAACCATTTATTTTACCATCCCAGCCAAAATTAATATCTCGTGATTCAAATACTTTTTTACCTGAGCGGGTAAAAACCATCATTTCGTAATCGCTGATATTTCCGTTATATACTGCTTTAAATTCGTCATTTAATCCATCACCATCGGGAGTGAAAGCAGTTGGCATATATATTTGGAAACAATCTACCACTTGAACAAATACTTTAATTGTAGTATCATTTCCTTCGCTATTTGTAACACGAGCCGAAAAAACAGCCGATTCGCTAGGCTCAACATATATTTGATTCGCATTACTTCCATTACTCCAAATTACACTTGAAGCACCACCAACCGACAAGTTGACACCAGTCCAACGACAAATTATAGTATCATGAGTTACAACTATAGGGATAACATTTTTGATTGTTCGTGAAGGATTATTTTCTTTAATATTTTTTGGTAAATTTTCAGTTTGATTTGATGTATTTGAATTTACAGGTGCTTTAGTTTCTGCAATTTCAGGCTTGTGAACTGCAACAACCTCATTTTTAGTTGAGTTGTTTACATCATTATTCAATATTGAATTAGTGCTTTTGGGAATATAATTATTTGTATTGCTTGTTTCTTCTGAAATATTTGAAACACTATTATGATTTTTATTAAGAGGTAATTGGTCATTATTGGTAATGGAGTTGTTTTCAATCGTATTATTTTGATTTACTTGGTTTGAAACAGGAGGAGTAACTACATTTTTATCAGCAATTTTATCATTAATTTTATCTTCGTTCAAATAATTATAAGCCACAATAGCAATTGTAGTAATGGCCACAACTGCTGCTGTACCAATAATATATTTAAAAGGATTAAATCCAGCTTGTTTGTTGAATTTAATTAAATCGGGATTGTTTTGGATGTTTTCCCAAACTTGATTACCCGGTTCTTCGGAATAATCATAAAGCTTTTCTTTGAAAACTTCACCAATTGTTTTACCTGATTCCATATTTATTTTTGTTATAATTCAAGTCTTCTATTTTCGTATTTCTGTAATTCATTTATTTTAATTTGCAAAGCTCTTCTAGCTTTAAGTAGTTGAGATTTAGATGTATTAATCGAAACGTTTAATGCATCGGCAATCTCTTTGTGAGAGTAGCCTTCAATTTCGAACATGTTAAAAACTATTCGATAACCTGTGGGCAACTCTTCAATCATTTTTAGAAGCACCCTAGTGTTTAGCTTATCGTAATTATCGACTCGAACATCCGGCACAACTTCACCAATTTCATCTATATTGGCATGATGAGCTGATTTTTGATTCGCTCGATAATGGTTTAAAGCAGTATTCACCATTATTCTTCTAACCCAGCCTTCCAAAGAACCATCTAGTCGGAAATTCTTCAAGTTCATAAAAACTTTTATAAAACCATCTTGAAGAATATCCTCTGCCTCTTCAACCGTGTCTGAGTAACGCATGCAAACACCTTTCATCATTGCTGCATAACGTTTGTATAGAGCCTGTTGAAACATCGGTTTCCCCTCCACACATCCTCTAACAAGTTCTTCCTCAGTCATATTTTGATTCGGCAGTTTCATATCAAAGACAATAGTTTATAAATTAAAGTTGTCTGATAACTTTAATTTGTTAATTTTTTTGTGATATATAATATAATGTAGAAGAATTATCTTTGGTAAATAATTTATGAGAGACATTTTGTATTTGATCAATTGTAACACTTTGATAGCTCTCAATTTCATTATTAATTAAATCGATATTACCTAAACACTCGTAATAGGATAAGCCATAAGCAATATTTGAAATATCCATTTTTGAGTACATTAAAACCGAAATAATTTTATTTATTACTTTTTCGAGTTCTTTTTCCGAAACTCTATTTATAATTAACTTACTAATTTCATTTTCGATTGAACTATTAGCATTTTCGAGGGTAGTATTTTGGGTTAATTTTCCGATAATATAAAATAATCCATTGTCGATACAACCCGATATAGCACTTGTAATTTCATTAAACAAACCCTGCTTTTTAAACAAATTTTGATATAATCTGGACGAAGTACCATTTGCTAAAATATTTGCAAGAATTTCGCATGCGTAATAATCTTTATGTTTTCTATCAACCATGTGATATGTTTTATAAATTGCATTTGCTGGCACATTTCGATAAACACTTTGGCTTCTTTCGTTTGTTTGAATTGGTTCTACTGGCAAATCACGTTTATAATCAAAATTCGGCGAAATGCCTCCAAACCACTTTTCGGCTAAGCGAAACATTTCATCGGGCAAAACATTTCCAGCTATACAAATAATAGCTCGGTTTGGACGATAGTGCTTATAAAAGAAATCCTTGACGTCTTCAATAGTTGAATTTTCGATATGTGAAATATCGATTCCGATAGGATTCCATCGATATGGGTGAACCTTATAGGCAAGTGGACTCATGAGTAACAACCAATCACCATAAGGTTTATTTAAATATGACTGTCGGTATTCTTCGGATACAACATTTTTTTGAATTTCGAGGGATTTTTCGGAAAATGCCAATTGATTCATTCTGTCCGATTCGAGCCAAAAAGCTGTTTCAATATTAATGGCGGGTAAAGTAATATAATAATTTGTAATATCTTTTGTAGTAAAAGCATTATTTGTACCGCCAACATCTTGAACGTGGGTATCAAATTTTGGAATATTTAAAGAACCCTCGAACATTAAATGCTCAAAAAGATGAGCAAAACCTGTTTTATTTGGGTATTCATCTCTAGAACCTACATCATATAAAATATTAAACGTAGCTAATGGAGTATTTACATTTCGATGAACAATTACGGTAAGCCCATTGGATAATTTAGTTTTTTGATATTGTATCATACAAATTTAAAATTTTGATGTCTTTTCTATTATAGTTTTTAAATTATTACTCGATGGGGTTTGATATAGAGCTAAATCGAAATATTTTAAAGCAGCATAAAAATGATCAAAGATATCTGATTGAACCTCTTCATAATCAACCCACTCTTTACTAACACAAAAGGCGTATACTTCCAACGCAATTCCTTTATCTGCCGAAGGCAATTGACGAACCATCAAGGTAGATTCTTGATTTATCGTTGTTAGAGTTTTTAGATACGCTTGCATATAAATTCTAAAAATCCCTAAATTAGTTTGTTTACGCCCATTAACAGGCGATGATTCGTCAATGTGGTGAAAATTATTATATTCTTCAATTTCAATTTGTTTTTCGCTAATATATTTTTTCACTAATTCAATTTTCTCATATTTTTCAAGCAATTCGGGCGAACAAAACTTAACAGTATCCATATCTATGTAGAGAGCTCTTTTAATTCTTCTTCCCTCCGACTCATACATTCCACGCCAATTTATAAACGAATCAGATATCATTACATAGGCTGGGATGTATACGATTGATTTATCAAAATTGCGAACCTTAACTGTTGTTAATGTAATTTCCATAACATCGCCATCGGCTTTATATTTTTCCATTGTTATCCAATCGCCAGGGCGAGCCATATCGTTTGCTGAAATCTGAACTCCAGCAACCAAACCAAGTAATGCATCTTTAAAAACCAACATCAACACAGCACTTAATGCTCCTAATCCTGTTAAAAAAATCAGAGGTGACTGTCCTAAAATGGCGGCAATTATTAGTATTGTAGCCACACATGCCAAAATAACTTTTATTAATTGAATGTATCCCTTAATTGGTTTGTATTTGGACACCTCCCATTCCATGTAAATTTCCGAAAATGTATCAAGTAAGGTATATAACGACAATAAAATTATCATCACTATGTATACATTTGTAGCAGTTAAAATTATACTTACCCAACCTGGATTAAAAGGCAGAACATATACAATTAATTTATAAATTAAAATGGCAGGAATTAAGTATGAAATTCGTTTAAAAAACTTATTACTAAATAATTTATCATCCCATCGATTTTTAGTTCTGCTTACAACTCGTTTAATAACCTTAATTACAATAAATTTAGCTAAATAAAAACCGATTAAACAAATAATTATTAAAATCAGAATTAAGAATATTGATCTACTGAAATCAATCCATGAATCGGGGATGTATAAACTTTTTAAAAAATCTTGAATGGTTTCGATGTAGTTATATTTCATTGAGTTTATTTTTTTTTGCAAAGATAAGATTTATGGTAAACTCTTTAGCAAAGAGTACTAAAAATGACAATTTATCTGCTCGTTATAAAATAAAATTGCAAATCAACGGAGATATTAAATTCACAAAAAAATTGTAGGTTTGCATTCTGAACTAGAAAAATAATAAAACAACATAAAATGAAACAACTTATCGAATGCGTTCCAAATTTTAGCGAAGGACGCGACATGAGCATTATCAAGCAAATAACCGATGAAATGGAAACGGTGGACGGAGTAAAACTATTAGACGTTGACCCTGGACAAGCAACAAACCGAACAGTAGTTACCATTGTAGGAACTCCTGAGGACGTTATTGAAGCTGCTTTTAGAGCCATAAAAAAAGCTTCTGAAATTATTGACATGAGTCGCCACCATGGTGCCCATCCTCGTTTTGGAGCAACCGACGTTTGTCCTTTAGTTCCCGTAGCAAACATAACAATGGATGAAGTGGTAAAATATGCTCATAAATTAGCAAAACGAGTAGGCGAAGAACTTAATATTCCGATTTATTGCTACGAAAATGCTGCTTTTAGTAAAGAGAGACGCAATCTTGCTTTCTGTCGCTCGGGAGAATATGAGGGGTTAAAAGACAAAATTACAAAACCCGAATGGAAACCCGATTTTGGACCTGCCATTTTTAATGCAACAGCTGGTGCTACCGCTATTGGTGCTCGTGATTTTTTAATTGCCGTAAATTTCAATTTAAACACAACATCAACCCGCAGAGCGAATGCATTGGCTTTTGATGTTCGCGAAAAAGGACGTCCTCAAAGAGTAGGCAATCCTATTACTGGCAAAGTGGCAAAAGACGAAAATGGAAACGATATTATGATTCCTGGCACGTTAAAAGCTACAAAAGCAATTGGTTGGTTTATTGATGAATACGGAATAGCCCAAGTTTCGATGAACATCACAAATATTTCGGTAACTCCTCTACATATTGCTTTCGACGAAGTATGCAGAAAGGCACTTGATAGAGGCTTAAGAATTAGCGGCTCGGAAGTTGTTGGATTAGTTCCTAAAAAAGCATTAATTGATGCTGGAAAATATTATTTACAAAAACAACAACGTTCGGTTGGAATTGCTGAATCAGAAATCATAAAAATTGCGGTAAAATCAATGGGTTTAGATGATTTGAAACCATTTATTCCTGAAGAAAAAATCATTGAATATCTTTTAGAATCCGAAAATAAAGCCAAAAAATTAGTTGATATGACTTGTGCTGATTTTGCCAACGAAACAGCATCAGAATCTCCAGCACCTGGTGGTGGTTCAATAAGTGCTTATTTGGGTGCTTTGGGTGCATCATTGGGAACAATGGTTGCCAATTTATCTTCACATAAAGCAGGTTGGGACGAAAAATGGGAAGAATTTTCAATCTGGGCTGAAAAAGGTCAACAACTAAAAGATGAACTTTTACATCTTGTTGATGAAGACACTGTTTCGTTTAATAAAATCATGGATGCTTTTGGACTTCCAAAAAGCAACGATGAGGAGAAAAAAGCACGCAAACAAGCCATTCAAGATGCTACCATATATGCAACTGAAATTCCTTTTAAAACCATGCAAAAAGCTTTTGAAGGATTTGATATCTGTAAAGCGATGGCTGAAGTTGGCAATCCAAATTCTGTTACCGATGCTGGTGTAGGTGCTTTATGTTGTCGCTCGGCAGTAATGGGTGCTTTTTTAAATGTAAAAATTAACGCTGCAGGATTGGAAGACAAAGAATTTGCTCAAAATATCATTTCAAAAGGAAAGGAAATTGAACTCAAAACAATTGCTTTGGAAAAAGAAATTCTAGAAATTGTGAATTCGAAAATGTAAATTTTAAAATACTTAAAATTAAAGAGGCTGACAGAAAATGTCAGCCTCTTTAATTATTCAAATATAAAAATTATGGTATTGGAAGTGGTGGAGGAACATTTGCAAAAACGGAAGCTAATGCTGGAACATTACCTGCTGCTTCCCATCCAGCCATACCTTGTTTCCACACCAAAGAGTTTTTATCAAATTGACCCGAACTAGCCATTTGTTGAAGGACTGCAGGTGTGAATGGACCTTGTTGTTGACCGTTTACAGCAACAAAAAACGGTTCTTGACCAGGAATTGGAGGTGGAGGTGGTGGAGCGGCTTGTTGGTTTTGATGTTGCTGTTGTTGCTGTTGCTGCATATTAGCATTCTGCTGATTCATCATTTGATTTGCCATTCCCATTCCCATGGCTAAACCCATCGCATCGGAAGCTAAACCGCCGCCACCTTGACCTGAAGATTCGAGCGAATTGGCAAATTGAAATTGTGTATATTTTCCCATGTCGCCAACAACACCCATGCTGGTGCGTTTGTCAAGTGCTTTTTCAACTTCTTCGGGTAATGAAATGTTTTCAATTAAAAATTTGGTAACATCCACTCCAATTTCTTCAAAATCTTTAGCAATTTCGGTGCTAATTCCACCTGAAAGCTCATTGTAATTAGCGGCTAAATCGAGCGCTGCAATTTTTGATTCTGCCAGAAAATCGGTAAAACGAGTTACTATCAAATTTTTTAATTGTTCTTCAATATCTTCCGTTTTAAAATCGGGATTAGTGCCGGCAATAGTTTTGAAGAATTTTGTAGGATCTTGTTGTACTTTAAAACAATACGAACCAAAAGCACGTAAACGTAGTGGTCCAAATTCGGCATCGCGGAGCATAATTGGATTTTTTGTTCCCCATTTACGATTGGTAAATTGTTTGGTACTAACAAAATAAACATCTACTTTAAACGGACTGTTAAAGCCATATTTCCACCCTTGAAGCGTAGACAAAATTGGCATATTGTCAGTGGTTAAACGGTGCATTCCGGGTTGAAACACGTCAGCAATTTGACCTTTATCGAGTAAAATTGCTACTTGCGACTCGCGAACCGTTAATTGAGCACCATTTTTAATTTGGTTTTCGTAACGAGGAAATTTCCATATCAATGTATCCTGAGAACTATCGACCCATTCAATAATGTCGAGTAATTCATTTTTTAATTTATCAAATAAGCCCATATTTAAATTATTAAGTTTTTAAATTATTTTACAAGCTCAAAATTAGCAAAAAATTACAAATTATGCAAAAATAAAATCTTTAATTGTTCTTAAAATTTGAAAATAAAATACAAAAAAGAAAATAATAAATTATGCGTAAATTTTTCCATTTAAAATAACTCTATCCACTTTATTGCTTCCAAAAGAGTATGGCATAAACTCTATACTAGGGATTGGTTTTGTAATAAAAATATTTGCTTTTTTCCCAACAGCAATTGAACCAAGAATATCACTTACTCCCATTGCATAAGCACTATTTAAAGTAACTGCATTTATCGCCTCTTCGGGCAACATTTTGTATTTAATACAACCCATCGAAAGAATGAGTTGCATGTTTCCAGAGGGTGCTGAACCTGGATTAAAATCGCTAGCCATTGCTACAGGCAAACCAGCATCAATCATTTTACGAACGGGAGCGTATATCATTCCCAGAAAAAAAGCTGCACCAGGCAAAAGAGTAGGCATTGTTTCGCTTCCCAACAAGGATTTAATTTCATCCTCTCCTGTGTATTCCAAATGATCTACCGACAATGCACCGTACTTCACTCCTACCTGAATTCCACCCGAATAATCCAATTCATTGGCATGAATTTTTGGTTTTAATCCATATTTCATTCCAGCCATAAGCATTCGTTCAGTTTCATCTACTGTAAAAAAACCTTTGTCGCAAAAAACATCAATGTAATCGGCTAAATCTTCGGCAGCAACCATTGGAATCATTTCATTTATAATCATATCCACGTATTCGCTTTGACGCACTTTATATTCTGCAGGAACAGCATGTGCTCCTAAAAATGTTGATTTTATGGTGATTGGTGATTTTTCCTTTAATCGTTTAATTACCCTCAACATTTTCAATTCGTCTTCGGTGCTCAAACCATAACCACTTTTTATTTCAACAGCACCAGTTCCATACGAAATAATTTCTTCGAGACGACTCCATGCTTGATCAAACAACGAATCTTCGGAAGCATCATGTAATCTTTTTGCAGAATTTAAAATTCCACCCCCATGTTTTGCAATTTCTTCGTACGAAAGACCTTTAATTTTGTCAATATATTCAATTTCGCGACTACCATCATAAACCAAATGGGTGTGAGAATCACAAAAACATGGAAAAACCATCCTTCCTTTAGCATCAATTTCGGTAGTAAAACTGTTAGAATCATTTATTTTACATTTGTCAAAATCTCTCATTTTTCCAAACGAATGAATTAAGCCATCACATATAAATAGCCATGCATTATCTAGCACATTCATCTCTTTCATCTCATTTCCCGATCTTAATAATTTCGGTTTAACTTCAACTTGAACTAATTTGTCGATATTTTTTAAAAGTATATTCATTGTAGTATTTTTTATTCGAGAACAAACCTACATGTTTTTTTTTTAGTTGTGAAATTTTAAAGCAACTAAAATAATAATTGTTACATCTTTGTTAAAAGTTTTACAAAAAAAAACCACATTAATAACAATTCTTATATTTGTAACGATTTCAGAAAAAAAACACATTAAAAACACCCATTATGAAAAAACTATTAATAAGTATTTTCTTTGTTTACGTAAGCATTGGAATAATTATCGGAGCTCCCGTTAACAGAGAAACTGCAATGAAAGTGGCAAAATTTTACATGGCTGAACGCTATGCCGCTCGAGGATTGGAAATCTCATCTACCATCGACATAAAATCAATTGAAGCAATTTATGATAATAGTCACCAAAACCTATTAATTTATGTTGTAAACACCATTCCTAAGGGATTTGTACTGGTTAGTGCCGACAATACCGTTTGGCCAGTTTTGGGATATTCACTTCAATATAATTTTGATTTGAATTATATGGCACCTGCTACAAAATATTGGATAAATGGTTACGAAACACAAATTGAGTATTCCATTAAAAATAATTTAATAGCAGATGAAAACACTATTAATGAATGGAATCGTTTAAGTGTAGATAATCCACAAATAAATGCTCCAAAAGCAAATGTAGTTGTTGGACCATTAATTACAGCCATTTGGAATCAAGATAAATACTATAACAAACTTTGTCCGGCAGATGAAGCCGCACCAACTGGCTACGATGGTCGCGTACCAAATGGATGTGTAGCATTATCCACATCTTTAGTAATGTATTACCATCGATATCCCGAAACTGGAACTGGAAGTCACAGCTATAACGCTTCTGGTTATGGTACACAAACTGCAAATTATGCTGCTACAACTTATGATTGGAATGCTATGACCGATGATGTAAATAATTATAACACTTCTGTTGCAAAATTAATATATCATTTAGGTGTAGCAGTAGAAATGAATTATGATCCAGAAGGTTCAGGGGCTCAAACTAGTGATGCAGCCAATGCATTAAAAACGTATTTTAAATACTCAAACACCATAAGCACAAAAAACAGATGGTCATCTACCGAAGCTACATGGAAAACTTTACTTAAAGACAATTTAAATTTAAACCGACCAATGATTTATTCTGGTTCTAGCCAAGAAAGTGGCGGTCATGCATTTAACTGCGATGGGTATGACGATGCAGATTATTTCCACTTTAATTGGGGTTGGGGTGGATATGGAAATGGATATTTTTTAATATCAAATCTAAATCCTGTGGGAAGTACTTTTAACTCGGAGCAACAAGTTGTTGTTAATATTTTCCCATCAAATCCAGGTACCAATTGTCCAGCTTTAAAAACTCTTACATCCATAACCGGTTCTATTGAAGACAATAGTGGAGCGGGAAATTATGGAAACAATCAAGATTGTCAATGGTTAATTGCTCCCGAAAATGGTGGAACAATTAGCATTACTTTTTCAAAGCTAAAAACCGAAAGCAGCAACGACATTATCACTATTTATAATGGTGAAACAACTTCTAGTCCAGTTATTGGAACTTATTCAGGCACCACTTTACCTTCTGCAATCGCTGTTCCAGGTCC
>CAZFPO010000025.1:24059-32645 GCA_964521105.1 uncultured Lentimicrobiaceae bacterium
TTTCTGCCGAAGACGAAGTGGTGATTTATAATCGTTCTGCAAATCCAATTCAACAAATTGGAAAATATAGTGGTTCTTCTTTACCACCAGCTATTGTTTGCCCTGCAGGTCGCTTAGGTATTGAATTTGTTACCGATAATGATAAAATTGGACAAGGTTGGGATGCAACATGGACTTCAACCGGTTCTTCATCATCAATTCAACAAATTGATGGAATTTACGCTTTATCAATATTCCCAAATCCTTCAAACAACGAATTAAATATTCAAATAAATAGTGATAAAAATTCAACTGCAAATCTTTCAATTACTGATTTAACTGGAAAAATAGTCTATTCTGAAAACATTTCTATTACTGATTTATATACACAAAAAATTGACATAAGCTCATTTGGCAAAGGGATGTATTTTTTAAATCTTAAAAATGATTCCGGTTTGATGATTGTTAAATTCATTAAACAATAAATTTTTGCTATAATGTAAAAGAGGTTGAATTAATTCAGCCTCTTTTTTTTGCTAAATAAATAGAATACTTTTGCAAAAAAAATAATGACAGCTCAAATAATTCTAAAAAAGAATCGCGAAGAAGCGGTTTTACGATTTCACCCTTGGATATTTTCGGGTGCCATAGCTAAAATTGTTGGTAACCCAATTGATGGTGACGACGTTGAAGTTTATTCGGATAGTAAAAAATTTTTGGCTATTGGACATTATTACAATAATTCAATAGCAGTAAAAATATACTCCTTTGAAAAAACTGAACTCAACAAAATCTTTTGGAAAAGTAAATTATCCAACGCAGTGGAATTGAGAAGAGCTCTAGGATATTTTGAAAATACATCTACCAATGCATTTAGAATTGTAAATGGAGAAGGTGATTTTTTACCAGGTTTGATTATAGATAAATACGACAAAACAATTGTTATTCAGTGTCATTCAATAGGAATGTATAAAAACATTGAAATATTTTCCGATATCATTACCGAACTCTTACCCGATACTAAAGCAATCTATAACAAAAGTACTACCCTACTAAAAAGCTCTTCGGATTATAATATCACCGATTCTTTTTTGTTTGGCGAAGAAACAACAAATTACGTTACCGAAAATAATCATAAGTTTATAGTGGATATTGTTGGAGGACAAAAAACAGGTTTTTTTCTTGATCAACGTAACAACCGATTTTGTGTATCCGAATATTCAAAAAACAAAAAGGTTTTAAATGCTTACTGCTACAGTGGAGGATTTTCGATATCTGCACTATTTGGTGGCGCGTCACACGTTGATTCGGTTGATGTTTCGGCAAAAGCGATTGATTTGACTAATGAAAACATCTTGCTAAACGGCATTTCTGAAGATACTCACACAAGCCATATTGTTGATGTTCATGAATATTTAAGAGATTGTGGTAAATATGATTTAATCGTTTTAGACCCTCCCGCATTTGCGAAACACCACTCTCAGAAATCGCAAGCAATAAAAGGTTACCGACATATTAATCGATTAGCAATTAATAAATTAAATAAGGGCGGTAATTTGTTTACTTTTTCTTGCTCGCAAGCTATGGATAATGAATTATTTCAATCCATAGTTGTTTCAGCTGCAATTGAAGCAGGTCGAAAATGTAGAATTATTGATAAATTATCGCAACCAACAGATCACCCTTTAAACGGATTTCATCCCGAAGGTTCTTATTTAAAAGGACTTATCCTAAGTTTTGATTAGTAACAAGTTGAATTTTTGCAACTTTTAAATCCGATGCTTCTTTTTGTTCATAACGCAAGGCTCTATGTTCTGCAGATATCCACCACTTACGAAATTGATCTTCGCTTTCCCATTTCATTATCAGGAAAGTATTACGTGGTTTCCAATCACTTTCAATTATTTCGGGAGCAATTCCCTCAAAAATAAACGCCCCACCAATATTTAAAATTTGTTCGCGGCATTTATCAATATAAATTTTAAACTTTTGACGCTCATACACTTCCGCATCAATAAGCACTAAAATATTAGATATTTTTTGTTTATTATTCATAGAAAATAAATTTACAAAAATGTTTTCAAAGATACTATAAAAACCTAATTAATAACCGTTACCGTTCCGTGATAATTTGGATTTTTTTGATTGTATGAATATGAAATCGTATAATAATAAACACCTTGAGCTACTTTTTTCCCTTGATAAGTACCATCCCATTTATCATATTGGTTTGAAGTATTGAAAATCATTTCACCCCATCTATTATAAATCATCATTCGATAGTCTTCAACCACTTTCATAATAACAGGATAAAACTCTTCGTTGACTCCATCTCTATTAATTGTGATTGCATTTGGGATAAAATCTTCGGTTTCGTTGATAATCACAACCTGAAAAGTCGAATCAATACAACCCAGAGCTGAAATTGCTTTTAACCAAACGTAAAAAGTACCATCTGTAAGGTAAACAGTGGATGAATTTACATCCGTTGAATGAAATCCATTCCCAAAATTCCATTCATAAGAAATTGCATTGGTGCTAAAATTTGTTGTAAAAGCTTCTAGTGGAGCAAATCCAGTATTCGGACTGATCGAAAATTCAGCATGAACCTCCGAAAAATTAACCATTTGAGTTTTACTCGAAATACAGCCACTATCATCAACTGTGTACGTTAAAATCAAAGAATCTCCAACCAAATTATAATCAAGAATATTTGAATCAACATCAATTCCACTCCAAGTTCCACCAATATCACCAGTTATTAAAGAGTTTAAATCGAATGAATTTCCGTTTTTACAAATCACGTTAGGCGAGATCCAAGATGCATCTGGCAGAGAAATCACCCTGATAATATGCGAAACCATATCGGGACAGGCATCAGCTCCAGTAACAACGTACGATACTAAAACATCTCCACTTAAACCCGCCGGATTAAATTGAGACTGACTTACCCCTTGTCCAGACCAAACTCCACCTGTGTTACCAGTTATGAGTAATGATAAATCGATTGGACTTGCATTCTGGCAAATGGTCGACGGGGCATTCCAAGATGCGTCATAGGAAGCTAAAATCTGAATAATATGCGTTTCACTTGCATTACATGGTGAAGTTCCAACAGAATAGGTTATTGAGATGCTTCCTGAAAGTCCTGATGGATTAAATGTATTTCCTGAAACACCCGTCCCACTCCAAGTTCCTCCAGTTGTTGCAGATGCAGTCAATAACGAATTGAGATTTATGCTTGATGCAGATTGACACAACGGATTTGGAATATTCCAAGAGGCATTAGCATTTGTAATTACCTGAACAGCATGTGTTTCGGTTGCTGTACATGGCGATGTGCCCACTGTGTAGGTAATATTGATGTTGCCATTTAAACCACTTGGATTAAACATAGAACCCGAAACTCCCGTTCCTGACCAAACTCCACCTGCAGTGGCTGATACAGAGAGTAATATATTGAGATTTATTGAAGCAGATGATTGACAAATAGCATTCGGGGGTGTCCAATTGGCGTTTGCTGAATTTAGAACTTGAATATCATGACTTTCGGAAGAGTTACAAGGAGCTGTTCCTACCGAATACGTTACACTTACATTTCCACTGAGTCCATTTGGGTTAAAAACATTCCCACTAACCCCATTACCCGACCAAACACCACCGGTAGTTGATGTTTCGCTCAACAAAGAATCAAGAATAATGGATGCAGGCGACTGGCATAATGCTGATGGTGCTTCCCATGTTGCCGTTGTTGAATTTACAACCTGGATAACATGCGTTTCGGTAGCCACACAAGGACTTGAACCTACGGTGTAAGTGACATTTATATTTCCATTTAAACCCGAAGGGTTGAAAGTGTTTCCACTAACTCCCGAACCAGACCAAACACCACCACTTGTTGCCGTTGGAGCTAATAACGAATTTAGATTTATCGATGGCGACGATTGACATAAAGTTGAAGGAGGTGTCCAAGTAGCAAACGAGGATGGAACAACGGAAATCACATGAGATTGTGTAACCTGACAAGGTGCAATTCCTAAAGTATAAGTCACCGTGTATGATCCATTTAAACCAGAAGGATTAAACGTTGAACCGCTAACCCCAGTTCCACTCCATGTTCCACCAGTAGTTCCTGTAACAAGGGCTGAAAGATTGACCGTAGGTGATGTTGGACACATTGCTGCTGGAGCTGTCCAATTTGGATTCAAAGGTATGTAAGGTGCTTGGCAACCGTCGTTGTAATATGTTGCTCCGCCCGATGTTGAGAAACGAACGCCAGCACCATCTTCAGCAATGTGAGTTCCATTTTGATCGATAAGTAAAGATTTATCATACGATACATCTTCGTTCACATTGGTCGAAATTTTATGAAGTCGCAAGGCTCTTTGTCCAGTTCCAGTAGAATAGTTTGCAAAATGACCAGAAGTATTTCCTGGTTTTTGAAAAATCACGTATAATGTATCCGTTAAGGTCGAAAAGTCGTTTGCAAAAGGTGAAAAATCGGTGCTTGTGATGATAAGTCCTTTTTTACCAGCAGGAATTACACCCAAATTATTAGTTCCACCTGAGGGTATTATTAGTTTTCCACAGTTTACAATGCTTGCATTTATTTGCGCTACTTTGGATGTTGCATCGGTGTATGCTGCTGTTCCTGGAACAATCCATCCTAAAAAAGAATTGGATGTATTGGGCCATTTGCTCGTTTGAAAACTACCGCCATTAATCGAACCGTCAACACGAATGTCAGCAACGTTTATAGGTAAACTTTCGACCCTAAAACTCACCATTTCGTTTTTCCCCTCCACAGTGCCATCGCAAGCATCCACTAATATGCTTTCAATTTGAACAAATTGAGCATTTACAGTCGACATTCCAGCCATTAATAAGCCAAAAATCAAGATTATAGCTCGCAGTTTATTCAGCATTAAATGATGTTCGTAAACATTCATAATTAAAAATTCAAATAAAATAGTTCAGTCAAGCGTATATGCAATTATTTCAATATGCAAAAATAAATCATTTGCAGAATTTATAAATCACCACTTTAACATTTAACGCTGAATTAATTTTATATGTCCCTTGAATTAATAAACTTTCGTTCTTCAGAAATTAATCACTTGATTAACTTTCATTTAGAAGTTATCGAATTACAATAAAGCTGTTTACATTTCATTAGTAATTACACTGAAAAATTGTAAAGCTTTCTATTCAGTACATTTTCAATTAATATTATTTTCCATAAATAGTTATAGTATAGAAAAAAATATTATTTTTGCACAATATACTAACAAGTACACATCCTTAAACACTAATAAGTACACTGCAAAATAAACTAATAAATACACACCTTATAAAACTAGTAAGTGTACAAAGTATTAATTGGATTGCTGAATAATATTAAAAACTAATAAAAGGATAACATCTTTATACATAAATTTGGTAGTGGGTAAATAGTTATTGAACGAAAGGATCGGTTATGGCAACAGTAAAAGAAAAATTAGCGAATTCACTGAAGGAATTGCAGAAATTTCAAGATAATAATGGTCTTGCAATTATAAAATCATCCGAGATATCTAGGGTTCATCTAGTAAGACTGGCTGATAATGGCTTTCTTCAGGAAGTAATGAAAGGTTGGTATATTTCTTCGCGCCCAAATAGTCATCCAAGAGATACTACGAATTGGTATACTTCTTTTTGGTTGTTTATTGCCGAATACGCAAATTCTAGGTTTAAAAACGAATGGTGTTTAACCCCCGAACAATCCTTAGTTTTATATAGTGGCAATCGTATTGTGCCAATGCAAACTATTATTCGCTCCCCGAAAGGTTCAAACAACAATGTTCAATTGATGTACAACACCTCTTTATTAGATCTTAAGTTGATTATTGCAAGTCCTATTTATAAAGAACCTCAATTCGGGTTAAACTTATATTCCTTACCCGAAGCCTTGATTGAATGCAGTCCGGACTTTTTCAGAAAAGATAGCATAAGTGCTCGAACTTGTTTGTCTCTTGTTTCAGATGCGTCCAATCTATTGAGTATTCTTCTTGAAAAAGGACAGACAACTAAGGCTGGTCGTCTAGCAGGAGCATTTCGTAATATTGGGAATATTGCCATTGCAGATGAGATTATTAATACAATGAAAAGTTTAGGATATGACATAAGGGAAGAAGATCCATTTGAGGAAAAATCAACAATTCTTTATGTTCATGCCGCTTCACCTTATGTTGTAAGGTTAGCGTTGATGTGGAATACGATGCGTGAAGTGGTGATCAACAACTTTCCAAAAACAACAAAAATTCATATTGATGTTGAATCCTACATGATGCAATTAGACGAACAATATAAATTGGATGCATACCATTCGCTGTCCATTGAAGGGTATCGGGTAACCGATGACTTGATTGAGAAAGTAAGGAGTGGAAGTTGGATGCCCGATAAGAATCCATCTGACATGGAACTAAAGAATGCAATGGCTGCCAGAGGTTATTGGCAAGCATTTCAAGCAGTAAAAAGCAGTATAGTAAAAATTATTGAAGGTCAAAATGCAGGTGAAGTTGTCGATAATAATTTCAGAATATGGTATCGGGAATTATTTGCACCCAGTGTTCAAGTTGGATTACTAAAACCTTCAGATTTAGCAGGATATAGAGCACATCAAGTTTATATCAGCGGATCCAAACATACTCCATTGAATCCAGATGCCGTAAGGGATGCTATGCCTATTTTGCTCGATTTACTAAAGAATGAAGAAGATGCATCTGTTCGTGCAATATTGGGGCATTTCTTTTTTGTATATATTCACCCTTATATGGACGGAAATGGAAGGATTGCACGCTTTTTAATGAATACACAATTAATTTCTGGTGGATACAATTGGACAATTATTCAATTTGAGAAAAGAACTGAATACATGAATGCCTTAGAAAAAGCAAGCGTGCAGGGTAACATTAAAGATTTCACCTTGTTTGTTGCTTCGCAAATAAAAAAATGATAGTTCTCAGATTTATTAAAATATCTAAAAATGATACTCTCCAAAACTTATCAATTTCAAGAATGGAACAACTGGGATCACTCATTAGCTAATGCAATTGATGATTTTTTTGAAACTTATCACCTCTATCCTACTATTCTCCAATGCAACGTATTCACTTACTCACAAATTGACTTTATTACCAACATAAACCCAGAGAAAAGAAAAAATGTTTCGCCGATTGATGATGTAAAAAAACATGTTGAAGACATTCAACTTGCAATATTTTTAAAAGGCACATGCGAACTTCGATTTGCAGTTGATGAAAAGTTGGAGGTAAAACTGTTTTCATTAATTTTTGACGATGAACCCGATTGGGGTGATGACGATGAAAACAATTTACCCGTTAATGATTTAAATATTAACAAAATAAAAATCAAAGTGGAATAAAAAAACCGTAACTTTTTAATAAAAATTACGGTATTTTGCGTAGTCTGTAGGGGAATCGAACCCCTGTTACCAGGATGAAAACCTGGCGTCCTAACCCCTAGACGAACAGACCATATTTGAAAGAACGGTGCAAAATTACAAAAAAAAACAACACTTCCAAATTTTCATTTGTAAAAACCAAAAAAAAAGTGATTTTTTATTTAATCACGTCTTTGTCGGCTTGAAAACGAAAGCCCATTCGTTTAGCTGTGGAAATTGTAGTAGCCTGAAATTCAGTTTGTAATATATCCAATACAGTAATTTCTTTCATGTTTTCATAAGGAGGTGTTAATAAATCAAAATCGATACAATATTTCATTCCAGAGTCTAAAATATTAGAGGCTGTGTCTTCATCGAAAACATTTTTTGCAAAATTATTAGCTATTAAACCTATTTCTCTCTTCCCTTCAATCAGATAATGATTGTCGATATTAATAAAAATTCGTCCAATTAAATATCCTATGTCGTTTACCCGATTGTATTTAAACGAATCTGCAAGAAAATTATAAATATTAATAATTCCGCAATAGGAACGATTAACATTTTCTTTAATATATGAAGTTTTCATTATTTCATGAGCACGAGGAAATTCAAAAATATTAGTGTGCATTAAAAAAACTAACATATCGCCAGCAAATTTCAGTTTAAATTCATGATGATTTTTTTCTTCAAATTCAACATGAACACGTTCATTAGAAGCTGCAAATTCGGCTTTCCAACGTTCATCAAACATTTGTGCTTGTCGTTTTAAAATATTAAATGACTCAAAAGTATTTCGGAAAACATCTTGTTTTAAATTCCCTTTTTCGATTAAAGCATTAACTGTAATGTCTTGCTTGTTTTTTATATCTTCTGTCATAATGTAAATATTAGTCAGACAAATTTAATTGTTTTTTCGACTTTATGAAAAGAAAAGCATTTTTTTTACAATAGACATTTGATAAATCGGAAATCATATTTGGTAACAACACCAACAAGATTGAAGACAACAACATCTTCCCATCTTCCCTACTTCCCTACTTCCTACTTCCATCTTCCATCTTCCCTACTCCCATCTTCCCTACTTCCCATCTTCCCTACTTCCCTTTTTCCCTACTTCCATCTTCCCTACTTCCCTACTTCCATCTTCCATCTTCCCTACTTCC
>CAZFPO010000026.1:0-7918 GCA_964521105.1 uncultured Lentimicrobiaceae bacterium
AAAACACACTATATGGTGCTATACTAATATCTCTGTTACAATTTGTAAACTCATTACATTTATACACTAAACCTGTATTAGTTCCTCTGTTTTGACCTTGAGCAGCTGTGCCTACACTTAATGCAGTAAAAGTATTGTTATATATTCTGTTATTCGCTGTACCTGAATAATTAACAATTACTCCATGCTTGGTAGATTTATTTGAAGTAGAACTATTAAAACTGTTATTTTCGACAGTATAACCCGTTGATTGATTTAAATACAAGCCATAAGGCTGATTATTGGTAGGGAGGATAACATCAATACTATGATCATAATCGGGTATATTAAAAGTATTATTCATAATGATAGGATTAAGAATACCGCTGATATAAATACTTCTATAATTTGAATTAAATGTTGCATACTCAATTGATAACACGCCGTCCCACCATGTTTTTGACACATCTACTGCATAATATAAATTTGAAAAAGTTGTGTTTACTGGGCTAGTGCAAGGATAAGTTGATGGACAATATTGATCAACATAAAAATAGGCATCCGTTGCAACAATTCCTTTACCTCGTCGATACACCACAAAATTATCGGGTACACTATTTACAAAAGTACATCCTCTAAAATAAATACCCTCAACTTCTGTTAATTTGACAAAAGCATCGGGATAAACGTTTGTAATTGCTATCCATGAAGAGTTGGTTTCAAATGTTGTGTTTTTAAAAGATGATAAATTAGGTCTTAATATTGAAGGATTAGCTGGATTATAATTGTGATATGGATGGAAAACTACTCCAGTTTTACAATTTGTAAGAAATGCCCCATTGGTGCTAACTAAACCACCTTCATAACCAGATTCATTTAAACCTTGTGCATTTACTTTACCCACAAATATTGCAACTTCAGCATTTTCAATTTTACCACCATTTATGATTTCTATTTGACCTTGATATGGTAAATCTAATATGTACTGTGATTTATTTGATGTACCCCAAACTTCGATGCCTTTCCATCGCTCCCCACACGAATTGGTTAATATACCTCCATCGATTACTAATTTACCTCCTCTTTTTATAATAATTTTAGCTCCATTTGACAAACTAATTTTACATTTAATTGTTAAAGTTACACCACTTTCAATAATAATATTACAATTTATCTTTTTTTCACATTCCCATTCAGAATTTGAATAAATACTTATAGTGTTTAAATTTTCAAAAACACAGTAATCCGTCCATACTATATCAGAAATATTGGAATAACCACTTAATAAGTAATGTGCTGTTGATAATTGACAATTTGAAAAACCCGGATTTTCAGAAGCCCATCCTAATGGATGGTAATCCATGAAATTAGTACTTGTTGATTCAATTGGGCAGTTTCCATCATTCATATCATTATCAGTGCAATTATCACATTGATACCCACTATCACCTCCATGGAAATTATGAAATAATCCAATTGCGTGTCCCATTTCGTGTATTAAGTTTTTACCAGGCCAGATATAATTCCATATCCCATTATTATTAAAATATTGAAACCATCCTGCTTCATTAATCCAACCTTTAGTTCCTATCCCGGAAGCCCGACCTCCTAATATATTGTTAGAATTACCAAGTAATACGTGTTGCGTATTATATTTCACATCATCAGTTAAGCCCAAATTATCAAAGTCATTTATCACATATTTAGTAAAAATATATTGAGCATCAGAATAATTTAAATCGCTAGTATGATAATGAAAAAAAATATTCTCCAATTTAAATCTTATTCTACTATCAACTATATAGATGGAACTACCGTAATTTAATAATCCAAGATTGCTCAAACAAGTATTGCAAAACGATACAATATTATTCAGGTATTGTCTATCTGTTGTGTTATTTTGAAAATTTCCAGTTCCGTTATCATTCAAAAAGACATGAAAAGATAATCGCAATGTCTTTATTGGAGTTTGATTTGAATTTTCAGGAGAATAGTTCATGAAATTTTCACAAGAAATGTTATTCAAAACATTTTTTATTTTATAATACCCTGCTGTATCGGTATAACATGCTTGAGAATAACAATAGTTACCCATTAAAGATGCGTGCAATAATTCTTCTACCGTAAAGTATCGGTATAACATGCTTGAGAAT
Source organism: uncultured Lentimicrobiaceae bacterium (assembly GCA_964521105.1). GTDB lineage: Bacteria > Bacteroidota > Bacteroidia > Bacteroidales > WCHB1-69 > JAQUGA01. Next base: position 2,133 of record CAZFPO010000026.1, read on the forward strand.
AACAATAGTTACTTATGACCATCACCATAATCAAAAAAGGGATTCGAGTTTTCATAATTTTAGTGTTTAATGATTATTTTTTTACTTATTATATCCTTGTTTTTAAATACTATCAAATATGCACCAAAATTTAGTTCTTGAATGTTTATATTATCATTAATAGTTGTCATTTTTTTTACAAGTGATCCATGAGAATTAAATATTTGTATGGTATATTCACATTGGTGAAAATTATTAAAATATAAAATGTCATTAACTGGCATTGGAAAGGTTTTAAATTCATTTGTTGTATGATTTTCATCAATGTTAACCGTTGAAAAAGTACAACTTGGAGCAATTTCCGATTGAAAGTTACCGAAAACTAAATCGCTATAACATCTTAATCCATTATTAAACTCCATATCACAAGAACTTCCATTATAAGGAAACATATTTCTACTATGTCCGTATTTTTCATTTATTACACCATCAAAACCGACAAAGGAAGTAGTGTTAAATATTGAAACTGAGAGATTTTTGAGTAATACACCATTTATGTCTTGTACTGTTACATTGTTTACTAAAACTAATAATGAATCACAATAATTTGCAGGATCATTAACTCTAATAAACCAAGTTTCACCAGATAGTTTATTAAAATCGTACAATAAATTAAATTGATTTGAAAATACATCATAAAAATACACCCTTCCATCCTCTTTATATGTATATTCACTAATTGGTCTTAAATCACAAGTTGTATTAGATTTTATGATTTTTTTACACAGTATTGAGTTAATTACGGTATCCTTTATTGATTGAAAAACTGTATAACTTTCTTCAGCACTATTAGGATGTTTTAATGAATAGTACCATGTGGCTCCATTAGGTGCCCATTCCACTTGTGCAAATGCTGATACAAACGAAAAAAAGAATAAAACAATAGTGATATTTTTCATAAATAAAGATATTTGTTTTTTACTGCCTGCAAATATAAGTCAAAATAAAATCATTGTCAATATGTAGATGTAAATTTTTTTTTGTTATTGTTATGTTAATTAATATTCAATACTAAATCCAATCAATACATAAAACAATTTGTATAGTTATTGTTTTTATCACTGTTCATCAAAAAAAAACTTAGTATAAATTAAATATTCATTGTGATTTTTAAAGTTTTCAAATTATTTCCCTAAAACTCCCTTTGCAGTGAGCCTCAAATACTCATAAAAACTAAACCGATGAATGTTTTTTGCTTTATTTTTCAAAATATCACGACTAACAAATTCGTACACGTCAGCTAGACAAGCCTGTTTAATTTTAATAGAGCCTAATTCAATTGATTTTAAAATTCCAGCCATTTCAAGTTCCTTTTCGAGGGGATTAAGGAAGTTAATAAAGCCTTTTTTTCGGGTGAAAAAGTGGTATTCTTTTGAACATTTTTCATCGTTTTTGTCGATAATGTTTAATTGATGTTTTTTTAATTTCCGATAGGTAATATTGTTTTGCTCTTCGCAATAATGGACAAATGTAAAACACTCATTTAATGGAATATCCACAAAAAGAGCCACCGCATTTTGTTGTTTCAATAATGCAAAACCCGAATCGCATCCAAATGTGGAGATGTTTTGAAGTTCTGCAAAATCGTTTTGCATCGCTCCAGAAACTAAAAAGGAGTGAAACGGATCGGAGCTTCGTTTAAATCGAGCATCTCTAAATGCTGCTTGCGATAATGCACCGGTATTTGGCTTACTGTGAATTACATCAAATGTGTCGCCCGATTTTAAATGATCGGTATATGCTGGAATGACTAAAGAGCCTTCGGACAAAAAATTGACAAAAACATCCAAAACTAGTTTTAATGAAAAAATCTTTTTCTGATTTCGATACGCTAAAGCCAAACGAAATAAATCGGACGAAATAAAAACAGTATCTTTTGGGTTCAGATTTAAAAGAAAAGGTAATTCATCCAATTCGGGTAAATTCGAAGTGCTCATTATAAGCTTTGTTTCATTATTTGCAATTCCATCATTAAACTGTCGACAAAATATTTTGTTGCCCAATTCGGGAATGTAAATGGCTCATATTTTCCCCAAATTGGAAATGAACCTGCAATAGCTCCATTAATATTATTAAACCGAGCATCATCAAGTTGTAGCCACGACAGCTGGTTATTCAACGATTGGGCATCTTTAAAATAGTGTCCTTCGGGATACAATTGGTGAAGTTTCATCCAAATTACTGCCAATTGAGCATATCCTGTAAGGATTGGATACTCAAATCCTTGCCAATTTTTATCGTATCTGCCTTTTAGCATGGAATGTTTCTGATAAAAATCATTTAACGCATCAGCAGCTTTTTTTCCAGCTTTAATATATTTAGGTTCGTTTAGCAAAACACCACTTTCGATTAAACCATCTATGGTATAACAAATGGTGTGTAAAATTGGTTTATGATTGTGCTTAATCGTGTTATCACAATCTTTAAACCACCCATTTGGAGTTTGTTTTTCTTCAATTATCCAATTTAAGTTTTTAATTGCCGCTTCGCGATATTTGGAATTTTGTGTCATTGTTGAAAGATGTATCAACGGAACATCAACGTAACTGTCGTAAACTCGGGCAACACCCATAAATGCATTTTTAACCCAACTGCCATTTTCTTCTTGAATTTCGACTAACCAATTTCCTGCTTTTATAGCGGATTTTAAATATTTATCATCTTCTGTTTCGCAATAAACCGATAATAACCCTCGAATAATTTGACCTGTGTTAAAAACAACTTCTTCTTTATTATCATCCATTGTTTCGCCTTGCCATCCTCCACTTGGTTTTTGAATGTCGACCAACCAATCGGCAGCACGAATGCAACAGTTCTTTATTTCGTTTTCTTTTTTTAAATTACTGTATTTAATTAATGTTTCGAGAATGTAACCAGTGGTTTCAGGGTAGGATGAAGTCCAATTTACACCTAATTTATAGGAACCAAAACCATAATCTTTCATGTAATACTGTGCACGTAATAACCACTCGATGGCTTTATACAAAGCTGATAATCGCTGTTTTGAATCAACTGGTTTATCTTTGCAACTTAAAAATTTCCGATACCCAATAGTGAACCTTTTCCATTCTATTGCAAGCATAATTCTAACTTTCAATTTAGTAATTGTGCGGAATGAAAAAACAGTATATCGAACAATGCTTTTAATCATAAAAATAATATCAAAGGGGCAAATTTATATAAATTAAATTGAAGTAATCATTTAATATTAAAATTTATTTTACAAAAAAAGCCCCTCAAATTAATGAAGGACTTTTTTGTGAAAATATTCAGAACATTATTTTTCAATTCTTATACGAGCATCAACTGCAACGACCTTTTTTGATCGACCAAGTAAAGGATTTATATCCATTTCGACAATTTCGGGAGCTGCCTGTAATAAGGTAGAAAGTCGAACAATAACATCAGCAAATAAATCTATGTTAACACCTTCCTGACCTCGAACGCCTTCGAGGATTTTATAGCCTTTTAAATTCTGAATCATGTAAAACGCTTCAGTTTTTGAAACAGGAGTTAAGGCAGCTTTTACGTCTTTTAAAACTTCTATAAAAATACCACCTAACCCACACATAATCATGTGTCCAAATTTGTCTTCGCGGGTGGCACCAACAAAGAGTTCAGTGCCCGAAAACATGGCTTGCATTAAAATGGCATAAGTTTCAGGTATTTTAATCATGCGTTCAAATTCTTCAATTACTTTTTCTTCGGTAGATACATTTAGCACAACACCCCCAACATCTGATTTATGAACAGGTCCTACTACTTTCATTACGAGTGGGAATCCTATTTTTTTTGCAGCTTCTACAGCGGCATCAAGGGTGTATACCGTTGCTTGACCTGCACGTGGAATGCCCACCGCATCTAGTAAACCTATGGTTTGGTCTGGGTCGATGTAACCACTTTCCGAAGCATCAATAATTGCTCGAACCATTGCTGTATCTACTTCGTGACTGCATGCTTTTTCAGAAGCAGGTTTAGGAGTATTGAAAATACGAGATAATGAATTTCCTAAGGCAACTTCATCAGGGAAATTAATTCGTCCTTTACTCAAAAAATCAGCCACTTCATCTTTTCCTGTTAATGTTGAAGGAAGCACTGGGAAAATAGGTTTTTTCGATGTTTTCATTTTTTCATCCAACAGATTATAAACATCCCATAAAGGTGTAAGACCTGGCGTGCCAAAAATAACAATCATGGCATCAATATTATCGAATTTTTCATTAACGTAGTCGATAATTGTACCTAATTGTTCGGGAGTTCCTGTGGCTAAAAAATCGATAGGGTTATGAACCGAAGAACCGGCAAATAAATGTTTTAAGAGTTCATCAGCATTGGCTCCTTCGATATGAGGGACATTCAATCCACCATTTGACAAGGCATCGGTTAGCATTACCGCAGGTCCGCCCGCATGAGTGATGATGGCAATATTTTTACCTTGAACTTCAGGGTGCATAAAAATAGATGCAACATTTATTAAATCATCTCTTCCGTTGCAACGTACGATGCCTGCTTTACGGAAAAGAGCTTCTACGGCAACATCAGGACTAGCTAAAGCACCCGTATGAGACGACGCTGCACGACTTCCGGCTTCCGAAGAACCCGATTTTATAGCAGCTATCTTACAACCTTTTTTAATTAATGAAGAAGCGTGTTTTAAAAGTTTGGCTGGTTTGTTAATATTTTCAATATAAAGCAACTTAACTCTTGAGCTTGTATTTGGGTCAAACGTTTCATCAAAATATTGAAGTACTTCTTCAACGCCAATTTGAGCACAATTTCCAACCGATATGACGTTTCCAAATGTAAGTCCTTTAGGTATTCCGGCTTCCATAATAAAACAAGCAGTAGCTCCTGACCCTGAAATAAAATCACATCCTTTAGTATCTAATTTTGGAATGGGTAAGGTGAAAATACTATGATGATTAGGTGTTAAAACACCGGTACAGTTTGGGCCAATCAATGCACCATTTGTCTCATTTATAATAGATACAATTTTGTCTTCAAGAATTTTTCCTTCCGGACTTTCTTCGCTAAAACCAGCAGAAAGAATAATAAAAGCTTTAGTGTTTTTTTGTTTTGCCAAGATTTCTACCGTTTCGGGACAATATTTGGCAGCAATTGCCAAAATTGCCAAGTCAACTTCGGGCAATTCCGAAACTGAATTATGACATTTTACTCCTTGAATATCCGTTTCTTTAGGATTGACAACCATCAAATTTCCTTGATAATTGCCATCAATAATATTTTTTACAATTTTACCACCTGGTTTTGTTTCATCGTTTGAAGCTCCCACAACCACAATGCTTTTCGGATTTATTAACTGCGTATTAACCATGATTTAGATTATATTTATTAAAAACTTATTTTTTAAATTTAATGAGCCAATTTAGACAAAAAAATTAAATCAGCTCTTTTTTTTTAAAATTTCAACAATTATTTTCTTCATTTTACCCCTAATCGACTGAAGGGGAATGAAGAAAATAATATTTCTCCAATTTTCCATTCAATTCTAAATCCCCTATAGTGCTAAGGTAAAGATTTAGAATTGAACTAAGTTACAATAAACAATTTTTTCAAAACTCAATTTATTGTTTTTTGTTGGATTTATTTTCTTCATTTTACCCCCTGCCCCCTAAAGGGGAATGAAGAAAATAATATTTTTCCAATTTTCCATTCAATTCTAAATCCCCTATAGGGCTAGGGTAAAGATTTAGAATTGAACAAAGTTACACTAAACAATTTTTTCA
>CAZFPO010000026.1:8018-31964 GCA_964521105.1 uncultured Lentimicrobiaceae bacterium
TTTTTCAAAACTCAATTTATTGTTTTTTGTTGGATTTATTTTCTTCATTTTACCCATCCATGATCAATTAACAAGCTAAAGTGTTGTTTTATTGATGGTTAGTTGTTCGCCTCAAATTTTTATCGGATTACACTAAAAAAAAATGTGTATTTTTTGGGTCACATAATTAAAAATACATAAATTAGCCACCTGCAAATTATTTTTATTCACAACATAAAAAAAGACGTATAAATGAAAATTTTGGTATTAAACTGTGGGAGCTCGTCTATTAAGTATCAGTTACTTGACATGTCGAACAATGCCGATGTATTGGCAAAAGGCTTAGTAGAACGCATTGGTTTGGAAATGGGAGAATTTACCCATAAACCCAAAGACAAAGAAAAATATTACATTCAAACTCCGATGCCTAATCATGAAGTTGGGATTAATACAGTTTTAGAAGCATTAACCGATGCAAATCATGGTGTAATTAAAAATGTAAACGAAATTGGTGCATGTGGACATAGAGTTGCTCATGGTGGCGAATATTTTCCTGTTAGTGCATTAGTTGACGAAGAAGCAAAGAAAAAAATCACTGAATTATGTCGTTTGGCACCTTTACACAACCCAGCTAACTTAACGGGTATTTTGGTAATGGAAAAACTACTTCCTGGAGTTCCACAAGTTGCTGTATTCGACACATCATTCCATTCAACCATGCCAGCCGAAGCTTTCCTTTATGCGATACCTTTCGACTATTATCAAGTGCACAAAGTACGTCGTTATGGATTCCACGGAACCAGTCACAAATTTGTAGCTCCTAAAGGCGCAAAAATGATAGGAAAAGATTGGAAAGATATGAAAATAGTTACGTGCCACCTTGGAAATGGAGCTTCTATTGCTGCTATTAATAAAGGAAAATCGGTGGATACTTCTATGGGATTTACTCCTGTTGAAGGATTAATGATGGGAACCCGTGCTGGTGATTTAGACATTGGTGCACTTTTATTTATTGCCGAAAACGATAAACTAGACAATGCCGGCATGAATAATTTGGTAAACAAACGCTCTGGTTTATGTGGCATTTCGGGTGTTGGTTCCGATATGCGCGACATTGAAACTGCCGCCAATCAAGGTAATGTTAGGGCTCAATATGCACTTGATATGTTTTCGTATCGTGTAAAAAAATATGTAGGTGCTTATGCTGCTGCAATGGGTGGCGTTGACTTAATTATTTTTACTGGTGGAATTGGCGAAAATGCTTGCTTCGTTCGTAAAGCCGTTTGTAAAAACATGGAATTCCTTGGTGTGGAATTCGACGAAGAAAAAAACAATGGCTTACGCGGAAAAGATGCCATTTTGTCTAAAGAAGGTTCTAAAACTGCGGTTATGGTGGTTACTACCGACGAAGAGTTTGTAATTGCAAACGATACTTTTGAATTAGTGAAATAATTTATGATTTAATTAAAAAAAAGTGTCATAAACTTTATGACACTTTTTTTATTGTATAATTTTGAATTACCAAAGAGCTAAATATATCCCAACTGAAACTGGATACAATTGTGGTCCTTTTTGTTCTTTAAATAAGGTAGTTAACGAATAAGTTCCAACCAAATTTATGATTCCGTATCCAATTCCCGCGGTTAAGTCTAAACGAATTGGGTTTAAATGGAAATCGTCGCTGTTTTTAATTTTTTGCTTGCTTGGATTTTCAACCACAATTTTTGTGTGAGAGCCAATTCGAACTCCGAAAACAGCACCCGCGTTAATGTGGAAACTTTTAGAATTGTGTTTTGGATTGGTTTGATATTCGAAAATTAAAGGAACATTAATAAATGTAGTAGTAAGTTTACTTTTGGAATAGTTGTCTTTATTCGCTACATCAAAACCTCCAGTTACCACATTTGAATCTCCCGAAAGGAATGCATTATTTGCCAAAAAATAATTATTCCATTGAATACCAAGACCAGTGACAATACCAAATTTATTTTTGATTAAATTGATGTTTTGTTCAATTAAATTGATAGAAAACACTTTGGATGCGGTAAATTTTGGATCTAAAAATTCATATCCAAGTGGAACATCAATTTGATTGTCGGCTGTTAAATAATTATTGAAACCTAACATAATTCCGCCCCAGTTTCCATCGAATTTATCTTTTTTAGATTTTTTTATTTTCTTATGCCAATCGTATGCATCTTGTTTGCCAATATTTTTGGTAGTGCTATCAATTTTTACTAAAATATCGGTAATAAAATTGCCAACTGAATCAATTATCTCTTCGGGTATTGATTCATTATTAACAACTGTGTTTGGGTCGGCAATTTGTTTTACACGTGCTACATCGTTTACCTCGATATTGATGTTGTTTGCATTTGAAACATAATACATTTTTGAAGCATCTGAAACTTTTGCGTTAATGGCGTCAATGGCTTGAATATAAGCAATTGAAGCGTCATTTACTTCTACATTGGCAATGTTACTAACTAAAAAGGGAGCGTCAACTTTTGAGGCATCGTTGCATGTTAAAATCAGGTTTGAGCAACTACCCGAAATGTTCATTTTAGCAGCATCGTTGGTTTCAATTTTCAATGAATTGGCTTTTAAAACCCCTTTAAATTTTGAAACATCATTCAATTCAATATTCAAATCGGTAAAAGTAATAGACTCTTTAATGTTGATTTGAGATAAATCGGATGCTTTGATGCCTGAAACCGAAGTAAAATAAATAATTACTTTATCCGATTCGGATGGATCAACATCGATTTTTAATACACCATTTTTTACCGAATAGCTTATACCTTTTGGTTTTTCGGTAGTTTTAAATTCTAATGCATTTTGAGTACTTTGAACCATCTCGATGTTTGCACTTCCATTTAGTAAAATGGTTTGAAAAGGTTCTACAACAAATTGTTTCGACACGTCTTGTGCAATAGCAAAACTAGTAATTAAAACAAATAGGGTGAGTAATGATAATTTTGTTTTCATGGTTGATAATTTTAAGTAAGTAACTAAAAGTGAATCACTCCCAGTTTTAGGCCATCAACCGCCAGTAGTTGTTTTTGTAGGGTTAAAAACTGTTCATCGGTTTTATCGCACAATATTTCAAGTACAATAATTCCGCGCAAACCGCTTTCATCTTCTTCCAAACAACTTAAACCTAATCTGGTTTTTATTATATTTCCGTACATTGTTAGGATATCCTGAACTTTGTATGGTTCTTTTACTTCATTATTGATATTTATGGCTAATATATTTATCATGATTTTACTTTTTTAATAAACGAACGACATTTTTTGCACTTCAATTCCACCGATGGTGTTTAATTCTGTTTCGAGAGAATCCCATTTTGATTCATCTCCACCGAGATGTAACATGATTACACCTTTTCGACTGCAAACCGAATCGTTTAATTGATGTGTTCCCAAACGAGTTGTAATAATGGAGGCATATTTCGACAGTACCTTTTGAGTTTTACCAGCCTCTTTTATTCTATCTTTAATTAAAATTCCTATGATTCTGTTTTCTTTCATGATAAATGGTTTAAAAGTACAAATCGCGTGTTCCGTTTTTAATTTTTTCAATTCTGTCTCTGATTTCATCTCCAAAAGGAGTTCCATCAAATTCTTTTAGCTCTTTTTCGATGGTTTCCCAACCTTTTTTTGCGGTATGTTCGGGGGCATAATCCATCAGATATTCGGCAAGAGTTAAAATGCCATTAGGAGTGCAGAAGCGTTTTATGAATCCAGGTACTGAAAATTCCATGAAGTGCTCGCCCGTACGACCCATACGATAACAAGAAGTACAGAATGAAGGTAAAAATCCCTTTTCGAGTAATTCGTTCATGACTTCATTTAAGGAGCGATCATCATTGATTTTAAACTGTTCTTTGTTCAAATTTTGATCATCATTTTTTGCTTCAGAGTAACTTCCTAATTCGAGTTTAGTGCCACCATCAATTTGAGAAACTCCAAAAGATAATGCTTCGGAACGAATGTGAGCTGGTTCACGAGCGGTTAAAATTAATCCGGTGTATGGAACAGCCAATCGTAAAATGGCGATTAATTTTGTAAAATCCTCGTCACTCACTTGATATTCGGGTTTTAATCCGGTGTTAGAAGCAGCAGTAATTCGAGGGAAAGAAATGGTATGAGGTCCAACATCATAACACGCTTCGAGGTGATTGGTGTGGCGAACCATTGCCATCACTTCAAATTTCCAGTCGTATAATCCAAACAAAGCACCCATACCAACATCATCTAATCCAGCTTCTTGGGCTCTGTCGAAAGCGGTAACTCGCCAATTATAGTCCATTTTTTTACCCCCTTTGTGATACCATTTATAAGCTTCGGGGTGGTATGTTTCTTGAAAAATTTGATAGGTTCCTATGCCTGCTTTGTGAACGGTTCGGAAACCTTCAATATCCAATGGAGCCGCATTGATGTTTACACGACGAATTTCTCCGTTTCCTTTTTTCACTGAGTATGCAATTTTTGCACATTCAGCCATAAATTCGGCATCGTATTCGGGATGTTCTCCAAAAACCAAAATTAGTCGTTTTTGACCATTGTCTTCTAATGCTTCAATTTCTTGGCGAATTTCGCCATCTTGTAAGGTTTTTCGGATTGCTTCTTTGTTTGCCGCTCTGAATCCACAGTAGGTGCAATTGTTTGTACATTTATTACCAATGTACAAAGGGGCAAAAAGCACAATCCTATTACCGTAAACTTTCTTTTTTAATGTTCTGGCTCCGTCTTTAATGGCTTCCACTAAATCGGGGTCGGTAGTATTTATTAAAACCGCAGTTTCTTCTAACGTTAATCGTTTTTTATCAAGCGATTTGGCTATAACATCCAATACCCGCTGGCGGTCGGGACGAACGGAGTTTAAATAACCCTCAATCTCTTCAACATCGAGGAAAGGCTTCATCCTCTCGTCTTTAATCTTGTATTTTTCAGGAGTAAAAATCATTTTAATGTTTTTAAGTTTTTTAGTTAACAACAAAGTTAAGCCTTTTGTTTTTTATTTAACAATGCGTCCACTGTTTTTTTTTTTATTAAATCGATTAATATTATTGATTTGCGGTTTTAATACGATACAAAAGAATAATATTTTTTAAGGCATCGCAATTTAATTTGTCATATCTCCTAGTTTTCAGGTTGTAAATTACCTTTAGAAGGATGAAAAATTAAAAACAATTGGTGAAAGAAATAATAACAAATAACATTCATTCATCCTAATATTGTTGTTGTTTGTCGGCAAATAAATAGTGTTCATAGTTTTAAATTATAATCAAAATTGACTTCATATAAAATTCCGTTATTAAAAAAATAATGATTATTAATAGCAAGGTTTTTTATTTATTATTATTTTTGAAAATAAAAAATTAACATTATGGAGGTAACCCGTCTTTTTGATATAATTAAATACAGTGCCAATAAGCACCCAAAAGAAGATGCTCTTTGTGGAAAAGAAAGTGGATTTTGGTTAAAGTATAGTAATCAGCAATATATTGAAACCGTAGATAATTTATGCTACGGATTTATGCAATTAGGAATTCAAAAGGGGGATAAGATAGCCACCATAACTTATAATCGACCCGAATGGAACTTTTTGGATATGGCAATCATGCAATTGGGGGCTATACATGTTCCGGTATACCCTACAATCAGTGAAGCTGATTACAAGTACATTCTTAATCATGCTGAAGTTAAAATGGTATTTGTTGCAGGGTGGGAGTTATTACGAAAAATCGAACATATTTTACCCGACATTCCAAGCTTAAATGAGCATGAGATGGTTTATACTTTTAAAAATCTTCGAGGGTACAAACATTTAAGCGAAATTATTGAAATTGGCAAAGCAAATCATAGCGAAAAGTACCTTCAATCGATAAAAGATAGTATTTTACCCACTGATGTTGCAACTATTATATACACTTCGGGTACTACGGGAAACCCAAAAGGTGTGATGTTAACTCATCATAATATTTTAAGTAATGTTTTTGCTGTTTCCAATATTCCACAACGAGGGCACGAAAGTAGAGCGTTAAGTTATTTGCCATTATGCCACATTTATGAGCGAATGATAATTTATACCTGGCAGTATTTAGGTTATTCGATTTATTATGCCGAAAGTATGGCAACCATTGCTGATAACATCAAGGAAGTTAAGCCTCATTTTGTATCAACCGTTCCACGATTAATTGAAAAAGTATACGATAAAATTATAATAGCAGGACGAAAACAAAAAGGGTTTAAAAAGAAAATATTTTTTTGGGCAAATAAAATGGCGTTAGATTTTGAAATAGATTTAGAAAGAGGATGGTGGTACAACAAAAAAATACAACTTGCTCGAAAATTAGTATTAAGCAAGTGGAAAGCAGCAATGGGAGGGAATATTCACATGTTTGTTTCGGGAGGAGCGGCATTACAACCTCGATTAGCTCGTGTGTTTTGGGCAGCTGAAATGCCTATTTTGGAAGGATATGGATTAACTGAAACATCTCCTGTTATTGCGGTGAATACTTTATTTAAAAACGGTTGTAAATACGGTACTGTTGGGCTCCCTTTGCCAAATGTGGAGGTTAAAATTGCCGAAGATGGTGAAATTATATGTAAAGGTCCAACGGTAATGAAGGGATATTATAAAGCCGAAGATTTAACGAATGAAGTGATTGATAGAGATGGTTGGTTTCATACTGGCGACTTAGGTAGAATAGAACCGGAAGGACATTTGAAAATTACTGGTCGAAAAAAAGAGATGTTTAAAACTGCTTTTGGAAAATATATTGTTCCTACTGTCCTTGAAACAAAGTTTGTTGAATCACCTTTCATTGATGCCATGATGGTGGTGGGAGAAAATCAAAAATATGCTGCCGCTATTATTGTTCCTGATTTTATCGACCTCCGAAACTGGTGCACACGTAAAGGAATTGAATATACTACTAACGGAGAAATGGTTAAACACCCTGACGTAATAAAACGTTATAAAAAAGAGGTAGCAAAATATAATGCCTTTTTTGGCGAAACAGAGCAGATTAAAAAGTTTGTTCTAATGGATTTTGAATGGACTGTTCAAACTGGTGAATTAACACCTACTCTTAAACTTAAAAGGAAATTTATCATGGACAAACATGCAACAGTTATAAATTCCTTATTTGCTTCTTCTACGGATTAAAAATTATTGTGTACCCATTTTATAAAATTCTTCACGTGAAATAAAACGGTATGTTTCTAAATATCGTATGCCGAAAACACCTGTCGAAATTTTAAATTTCACTCCAGTAGATTGAGACAACTTGTCATAATCAATAAAAAGTCGGATTGTTTTACAATTTTTATACGCATTATTTTCAAACTCAACCAAAGTACTTGAAGGTTTATTAATAAATCCTTTTTGGTAGGTTTCGATGAAAAATTTAAAAAAATGAACTTCTTCGACTGGAAGTTTTGGAAACAAAGTGTTGATAAAGAAAAATAAACCTACTAAAGCTGGAGAAATGCCAAAAATAAACAATTTTTTATATCGGATAAATATAGAGCCTTTTCGTAAAGTAAAAAGAAAAACAATTCCCATGCTGATACCATGAAACGACAGTAAAGCTAAATCAGGAACTATCGCATAAAAAGTATATTTAAAGAAGAAAATTAGATTAAATAAAATAACTAAAATTAATTTTACTGGAAACGAATTAATTAAAATTTTGGAGGATCTAAGGATGGACTCCTTGTTTAATTTTGGACCTTTCAATAAAGACCTTAAATATGCCATAATTATAAAACCTGTAAATATTCCTAGAATTATACTGCCAGTTAAATTCTCTTTATCAAATGTTTTGAATATTAAAAATCCAAATCCAGAAATTAAAAAAAGAAACAACAAAAAATCAGCTAATTTTAAAGTTTCGGTTAGCTTTTTATAATAGTCGGAATTTATAAACTCATCATATTTCATTTGTGCTGCTTTTCGTGCTTGCTCACGCGCCTTTTGGCGACTATTTTCAGTCCAATTATTGGTTGAATCTTCTGTTGGAGATTGTGTTTTTTTTGTATGTGGATAGCGAACTGAAGATAGCATGAATTCGTATGCTTCGGTAAGTAGAACAAACTTTTCGTGTGCATTGGGGCTTTTATTTACGTCGGGATGATAAATTTTAGCCTTTTCACGATATGCTTTTTTGAGTTCAGCTTCAGTTGCATTTTGCGATACTCCAAGAATATTTAGGTAAGTCGAGAGCATAAAGTTTATTTATTGTACAAATTTAATCAAATTCTTTAAATCAAACTGTTGTGCGAAGTCCTGTTGTGCGAAGTTGTGCGAAGTTGTGCGAAGTCTCAGACTTCGCACAACAGAGGCTGACTTCGCACAACAGATTATTTATCTAACCTCTTTGGAGTCTTGTTATGCTTAATATAAGCATTGAAAAGTGCATAAATAAATTTTAACCTATTACTAATCTTACCGTTAATCACTCTTTTTTTGAGATATTCCTTTAAGACTAATAAAAATACTCCATAAATTCATTTTAAAATTATTTGATTATATTTGTATATAAATTTAGATAAAACGATTAATCTAATTAATATTCTGCACCACGACTAAATTTAAATCCGAACAATCATAATTTATTTGTCCCATTATGTAAAAATCCATCATACTTTAAATAATGTTTGTAAAAAAAAATATACTAAAAAACTCAAAAACTATATTTGTAATTGATTTTAATTCAATTGAATCACATTCAAACTGGTTAATTGAAAATCGAGTGAATAAAATTGACCTAAGAAAGTACCCTTCAAAATTTATAACAATTGACTTTTCTAAATGTAGATTTCTTAAGCCTTATCATATTGCTCCTTTGGCTTGTCTTATTCATGAATATCAATCAAAAGGTTACAATATAAAAATCGGAGAAATCCCAGATAAAATAAAAACTTACTTAAGCACTTTCTATTTTGAGCAATTTTGCAACAACTCTTATGACAATAATTTCCCTGAACCTTTAGATTATAAGACATTGCCTTTGTGGAAAATTAATCAAACAGGCATTAATATTTACCCCATAAAAGCTCAAGAATATTTCGAGAAAAATCATTTTGATGGAATGAGTCTCTTTGCCTTAAGTCTTTTACTTGCCGAATTAATGAATAATGTTTTTGATCATTCTAAGTCTAAAATACCAGGTTTTACATTCACACAATATAATTCAACAAAAAAGCAAATTATTACATGTGTTTGTGATTTCGGAATAGGAATACCTAAGCAAGTAAATCAATATTTGAAAGAAACAGGAAATCCAAGATTAGATAATATTTCTGCTTTGATAAAATCTTTTGAATTAAATTTTTCAACAAAATCAAAGCCTCATAATAGAGGGTTTGGATGGGATAATATTTTTTCAAATGTAACCTTTTTAAAAAGTAAAATGCTAATTATTAGCAATAATGCATTATATTGGTTGTTAGAAAATAATGAAGTTAAAACAGCATTATTGAAAAACTACTTTCCAGGAACCTGTGTTATCATTTACTTAAACACTGATTATTTGCCCGAAAAAGAAGAAGAAATTGCTGATGAGCTAACGATATTTTAATTATCTTTGTACTCAAAATTATGAAAACTCAGAAAATAATAATTAAAGACATTGTAGTTGGGTATACTTCCAACAGCGATGGTCTGATTTTAAAGGCAGCGATAGAACAATCTATAAATGCTTCAGGATCTGTTATTTTGTCTTTTGAAGGAGTTACTTCTGCTTCCAGCTCATTTTTGAATTCTTCAATAGGAGAAATAATTGACAAATACGGATTAATTTTTTTAAAGAACAGAATCAAAATCACTAATTATACTCCGAGTATTGCTTTGATGATACAAAAGTATGTTTCAAACTTCAAAGAAACAGCTTAACTCAGAAACTCCACTTCAAAAGCGCGTAAATACTTGTTCCTGCTTGACTTAAAATTGGGCTTTTCCCACCTGTAAATATTTGAGAAAGCAATTTGAAATCAATATTTTTTTTAACCGAATAAGAGATATTCGGCGAAATAAACCAAGCCTCTTCTTCAGGAAAATACATACTGGATAATCCAGCTGACCACAATGGGCTTAATGCTTTCTGACCCATCAATAACACGGCATATTTTGTAAAAAATATTCGATCGGCAGATAATGGTTCTGTTAATGAAAAGAAATTTGCCGATGATTGCTTTGGTTGGTTATACAAAATTTCGAGATTGGTATAAATTCCATTCTTGAAGATGTAGTCGAATGATAATACAGCAACCGTATTTGAAGCATTTCGGTTGCTCCACAAACTATCTACGTCAGTAAAGTGCGATATTTCGCCTTTAAATCCAATTGGACCCAAACGCCCTGCCCAAGCAGTTCCTAAAACAAATCGGTTTCGGTAATACGCACTAATAAATTGAAAATCGTAGGATTTTTTATTAAAACTGTATAACATGGCGGCAGTTGACATTTTCAAATTTTTTTTCGGAGCAAGAGCTACCTCAAACCGACTTAATTCCGACGTGTATTTTTTAATTCGTATGGCATCGGTTCCAGGTCTTTCCTCGTAATCAAAATCGAAAAAATTGTATGAATTAAATAAATCGTTGGGATTAAATGCAAGTGCAACTCCCCAATTTATTCTCTGTCGACCGATAGTTGCTTCCCATGTTCCTTTTCGGAGTTCCAAATTACAACGGTCAATTTGAGTATGAAATGCAACATCTCCCTCTGAAAAAAGCACCCAAGATGCATCAATCAACCCGCCATCCTGTTCCAAATAACTCACATACATCGGATTAGCAATTGATTTTGAAGTCAACATTCGATTCCGAACCGAAAATGAAGCAACCCATGAAGGTTTTGTATAGGAAAAATTCAGTCGATTATTTAGCGTATTAGACCATGATTGATGATTCTCGCTAATATTTATTGATGGCAATGTTTTCACATATCCTTTCAAAATAAAAGAAGGAGTTTTTTCGGAATTTAAAGAATCAACTTCCTGTGCATTTGCGATGTAAATAGACATTAACACGATAAATACAAAAACTATTTTCATGCTTGCATTTTTAGATTATTTTACTAAGAGCATACAAAAATCTTTAACATGCATGCGTATAATGCCTTTGTATGAAGATGTCTCTGAAAATTCATCCATTGTTACCACATATTTCGGAAAATTGTCGGGTATTTGAAGAAGATTTCCAAACTCACGATTTATGGTTTCTTCATTTGTTAGCAAATAAGCAACTTGAACATAAATCTTTTCACCAGCTTTTTGAGCAATAAAATCAATTTCCTTATTATCTTCAAACCCAACACTTACTTTGTATCCTGCCATTCTTAAATGTAGGTAAACTATGTTTTCAATTATTTTATGAATATCCGTTGATTTGTAACCAACGATTGCATTTCTAATCCCTAAATCTTCAAAAAAATATTTTTCGCCAATTTCAAAAATTTTCTTCCCTTCAATTCCGGTTCTTCTTACTTTAGATACTAAGAAAGATGTTTCTAAGTATCCCAAATAATCAATGACTACTTGAGTCGATATATTTATTTTTTGTGATTTAAGATAATCGCTAATTTTTTTGGAAGAAACCACACTGCCAAGATTATCAGATAAAAACTCAACTAAATTTTCTAAAAACTTCACATTTCTAATATTAAATCTTGCTACGACATCTTTAAGAAGCACCGTGTTATATATGCTTATCAAATACTCATAAACAACTTGAATATCTTTACTTAGATTAACCAAATAAGGTAATCCGCCAAGTTTCAAATATTCGTAAAATGATTCATTTGAATCTGAAAGATTGTGAAAAGCTAAAAATTCAGAATAACTCAAACCAAAAATTCTAATTTCGATATGCCTGCCGCTTAAAAAAGTTGCAAGTTCACTTGATAAAAGATTGGCATTGCTTCCAGTACAATAAATATCATAATTTTCCCTTGTCTGTAAATCTCTTAATGCAACTTCAAATGATGAAATATCCTGAATCTCATCAATAAATAAAGCTACTTTTTGATCATTTTTAGTGCTTTTTTTTAAGTAATTTAATAAATCTTGAGCATCTTTGATGTGTGAAAATTCAGTAAGCTCCTTGTTAATATATATGATTTGCGTGTTAGGTTCTTGATTTTTTATGATGTCAATGATTTGCATCAAAAGATAACTTTTCCCAACTCTTCGCTGACCGACTATGACTTTAATCAACGATTTGCCCATAAAAGGTTTAATTTTATCTAAGTACAATGGTCTAATAATAGCATCATTCATGTTTCAATTATAAATTAAATTTTATGCAAAAATAATAAAAGATTCAATTATAATTGATGAAAAATGAAAAATCATTAATAATTTCAATTATAGGTGAATTGGATTAATGTTTTTGGAAAATCTATTTAATGGTTGTAATATCAATTAGTTATGCAACTTTAGGAGTATAAATTAAAATTTATACTTTACGAAAAGTATTTCGAGTACAGACGAATTATTCTTCAGATTTTGCATTTATTTCGACTACGGACGAATTATTCTAATTTGAAAATTCCTTCCATTTTACTATTTTTTTATTTTTTATTTGAAAGGTGGTTGGAGTATAAGGAAAAGCATAACTATCCAATACAAAAGGTGATTCTTTAACTTGATGAAAATTTTCATATAAGGAGGAGTCTATATCGTATAGAATTAGTTCAAAATCATAAAGAACATATATTGGAGGTTCGAAATTCTGTTTTGAATTTTCTAACACATGAGTATAATTGTATTTTTGCAAACCTGCACCACACGACAAAACAGGTGTTCGCATAACAATAATTGAGAATTCATTGTTATTATCAAATTTATTGCTATTTTCAACTGTATACCTGATAATTAAATCTTCATCTGGGTACTTTTGCCTACATGATATACTTAAGAACGTAAATAGGCAAATGGCAATTAAAAAAATTAATTTATTACAATTCATAGTCTATGATATAAAGTTTAATCATATTATTAGTCGAGCTTAATAAATATATTTTCTGGTTAAAAGTAAAACAAAAATTTGGTATAAATGAATTTGCTTTAGTTTCAATTAAACCCAGTGTATAACATTCTTTATCAAAGACAAAGCAACTTTTACTACGAAAAGAAAAATCAGGTTTTAATCCGTTTTCATCTCTTTTAGGGACAGGATTTAATAACAATAAAACTAATCTATCTGTTTGATAATCATAACATAATCCTTGCTGAATATATGATTCCATGTACTTTTTCTTGATATATTGGTAGCTTAATGATTTTTTTTCTTGATAATTTGCATTATCTATCTTTTTTCTCAAACATGGTTTGTCTATAATTTTATAGGATTTGTTTTTTGTATCATATATTTGGAATTCACTTTGAAAGCTACCTTTACTAATTAATTTGTCATTAGCATATACAAAATGATATTTCATGTTAGGATTAAAAACAAACACAGAATCAGCTATGTTAGCTGTAATTTTTTTAATTTTATCATTTTGAATATTATACTGTGCAAATCGCACAATTTTCTTTTTATTTTTGATATCCTCCATGTAATCAACCGTTCTATCACTATATTCACTATAAATCATCTTTTTTGAAACATCATAGAAAAAGGGAGAATTTCTGGAAGTGAAATAACCCTTATCATCCCACTTAATTGTTTTATAAATAATATTGTTATTAGTGCTATAAAAATAAAACGCAGAATCTGTAGAAATTATCAATGAATCTGAATTTATAATAAATAATTTCTCGCAGTTTTCATTTTTTAAAATACTTTTCATTTCGTTTGAAAAGACCTTTTCATCTACCAACTTATCTGAATCTTCAATTGTGTATTTATCAAGAAAATAACTTTTGTCTCTTTCAATGATTGCCCAGAGAAAAACAGTATCATCAAAAAATTTCATATCAATTAAACTAAAACCTTTATTAAATCCTACAAAATATCCTTCATTCAACCTTATTGTATCGGATAAAGATTTATGTTTAAGAGGAGCAGGGTCTGCTTCTTTTGCATTTTTACATGAAAAAATAAACAGAAGTAATATTTGTATTATGAGCCATTTTGCCTTGTATTTTACGTTAATCATATTATTGTTTATTGATATTAAGTGGTTTAGAATAGAATTTAAGTAGTTATGATTAGCATTTTATCCTTTGAGCTAATTTCAACGCAAAGGATAAAACACAAAAATTATTGGTGAACTAATTAATTTGCGGGATAATTTTTAAGAATCTCATCAGGATGATATGATAATCCTTGATTATAAAGTATTACATAAAAATCATAAAACCTTTCAACAAACCATTTTTCATTAGTTAAAATATTTTCACCTTTTAACCAATGATCAATATCAACTTGAGTAAAACCTAATTCAATTATTTTTTTATACTCAATATAATCATTGCCTATTTTAACAGGAGTACAAGAAAAAGCTTTTGGACATTGATTAGTATATTCTGTTCTATCACATCGAACTCCAAAAACATATCTATCTCCAATGTTATAAGCACAAGTTGCTATTGAATATTTATCACTAGAAGCTGAAAATATTTCGTACTTACCATCAGATTGGCGAATTGATGATTTATTATTTACTTGAAGATAATCTTCTTTTTGACAACTAATAAGTGTTATTATAAAGAAAAGCAAAATTGCATTTATTTTTTTCATATATTTAATAATTAGTTTATTATTATTATTATTATTTAAAATTAGTTTTTCGAGTAAATTTTCTTTCAAAAATACACGTGCTTTTAACATTTTATAATAAAGCTTAAAGCAATTTATTTATTTATCTTTGCAGAGCATTTGGTTTTATTACTAAATGTGTCAATCCGAAAGAGACCGGTCAGTGGTTCTGCAAGACCATTGCCGGTTTTTTATGTTAATAATAAGAAAAACATCTTACTAAAACACAATGCAATAATATGATTTTTTTTTTTTATGTACACATAAATAATGTGTTAAATAATGTTAACTTCAATATTTATCGACCATGTGATATGTGGTGAATGTTTTAAAATTCGATATTTTTCACCATTCCATCTTCAATTGTAATTATTCTTCGTGCTTTGTCAACAACTCTTTTGATGGATTGATGTCTGTGAAAATCTAATTAATGGTGGCTCAAAAATCTAAAACAACAAATAATATCATTAAAAATTTTATATTTTACGAAAAGTATTTCGAGTACAGACGAATTATTCTTTAGAATTTGTATTTATTTCGAGCACGGACGAATTATAAACTTTTTTTCATACAAATGCAAATCTAAAAATCAGCATAAATGTATATTATTTTTATATTAATGTAACAAAACAAACCCAGATTTAGGAATTATTTGTAACAAAACAAACCCAGTTTGAGTAAAAATTTGTAATAAAACAAAGGCAGTTTGCATTTTTTATTTTTTTGTTTTTACAAAATAAGAGAGATACTCCTTAATTTTACCGCCCAAATAGTAGGGAATATTCATCAATAGGTATGGCTTTCCTGAGGGAGTAACGGATTCTTCAATTCTAAACTCACCAGCATAAATCCTTACAGCGTATGAGTGGTTTGCATTGTCAATAAATTGATGTAAGGATTTTAAACTTCCAGTTGAACCCGATTTAATTTCGATAGGAACAACTAAGTTATTGAAATTCATAACGATGTCAACTTCGGCTGATGCCTGAGTTTTTTCACGAACCCAAAATGCAGGTTTTTTGTATGTTGTTTTGTTTAATGAAAGTAATTCCTGAAAAATAACTTGTGGAATAATGGCTCCTTTGTATATTGAATTCAAATCGTCTAACGCTAAAAGTTCTTCTTGAATTTTTAATTCATGATTCAAAATGCCAACATCTAAAAATTGAAGTCTTGGACTTTTTTTCAAATCAGGAATTATTGGCGTGTTAAGTGATGTTGTAGGGTATATCAACTGAATGATTTTGGCAGCATCTAAACTCCTAAAAGCCTCACCAACTTCCCGCGAACGATAGTTGGAGTTACCAAAATTTTGGAATTTAACACGTTCATCAAAAAATAGATGAGCCACATCAACAATGTGTTTCATCACGTTTGCGTTGGTTTCGCCGGTAGCATATTTTTGAATGTCATTCTTGTATGTTTCCCATATACTTTCGTAGATAGGAGGTAATGAAGCCACGCTACCTTTATCAATATATTTACTTACAATTTCGGGCATGCCACCAATTACAACATATTTTTTAAATGCTTCAAGCAACAAAGGATGAGCGGTTTTGCTGATTGGTATAGTTTGCATTTCTTCCAATAACATTTGATGTGCGGTGGCTTCCAAAAACTCTTCAAAGTTTAAAGGGTGCATAAATAAGTATGAAATTCGTCCGACCGGGAAACTTTTGACTTTTTTTAATGCATGTTCAAGTAATGAACCCGCAGCGA
This sequence comes from uncultured Lentimicrobiaceae bacterium, assembly GCA_964521105.1. Lineage (GTDB taxonomy): Bacteria > Bacteroidota > Bacteroidia > Bacteroidales > WCHB1-69 > JAQUGA01. Next base: position 24,440 of record CAZFPO010000026.1, read on the forward strand.
TTACGTTTAATTCGGGAATGTCTTCATAAAAGTATCGCAACATTGAAATAGCTTCGGGTGATTCCTGAATTTCGTCGATGAACAAAATGGTATTATTCATCTCATCGAACTTGATGTTGTTTTTCAGAAAAAGGGCATCCACAAGCGTTTTTGCATCAGAATATCTATTGAAAAAATCTACATCGGCAGATTTCTCCAAATTCAATAAAATTTTATTCTTAAAAAGTTTGGCAAATTGTTTAACCAAAGTGGTTTTCCCAACCTGCCGAGCACCTCTTAAAACAAGTGGTTTGCGAGGAATCTCTGATTTCCATTCAAGCAAACTTTTATAAATGTGTCTTTCAAATTGCATAATTATCTAATATTGTGATGCAAATATACAAATAATGTAACAAAACAAACCCAAATATCAATTTATTTTGTAACAAAACAAAGGCAGATTGGGCAAAAAGTTGTAACAAAACAAAGGCAGTTTAGTCTCATATTTGAGTTGTGCGAAGTCTGAGACTTCGCACAGCGATATATGAGATTTCGCACAGCGGTATAAATGAAAGTTTTATCGAAAATTGCCGTTTAAATTTGCTACAAAGCATTTTTTATGCATTGTAAAATATTTACTTATTTTAGCTCATCACTCTTTATTGAACCGTCTTCCAGCGTAATTACTCTTCGTGCTTTGTCAACAACTCTTTGGTCGTGAGTAGAAAAGATGAATGTAATATTCTCTTCCTTATTAAGTTTTTGCATAATTTCGAGTAGGTTGAAAGCAGAAGCAGTGTCTAAATTTGCGGTTGGTTCATCGGCAAGGATGAATTTTGGTTTTGATGCAATGGCACGAGCAACAGCCACCCGTTGCTGCTGTCCGCCAGATAGTTTTGATGGACGAACATCAATTTTATCTGCCATTCCTACTTGAGTTAGTAATTCTTCGGCTCGTTGATTCATCTCTTTCGCGCTTTTATTTTGTAAAAGCATAATAAACGAAACATTTTCGCGAGCAGTTAATACTGGAATTAAATTGTACGATTGAAAAACAAACCCGATATTTTTCAATCGGTAATCAATTAATTTACTGTCTTTCATGCTTGTAATATCTGTGCCATCAATTAAAATTTTTCCATCGGTTGGTCTATCAAGTCCGCCAAGAATGTTTAACAATGTTGTTTTTCCACTTCCCGAAGGGCCCACAATAGCCGAAAATTCGCCAGCTTCAAATTCCAGATTGATATTTTTTAAAGCGGTAACTGGCAAAACTTTTGAATTGTAAATTTTAGTGATGTTTTCCGTTTTTATAATTGCCATGATTTATAATGTTTTTGTTTATTCTATTTTTTACTCAATAATTCCCTTATAGTTGTTGTATATTAAAATCAAAGTGTATGAAAAGAAAACGCTAAATACGAGGCTTTTGTAGTCAAGAAAATCAAGGAGTCCGCCAGCTGGCGGATGAACTGTTTTCTTGACAAGAGTAATAGCTTGTCCGACCTTTGGCGGAAAGTAGTTGGCGTTTTCTTTCATACACATTTACTCCTTTCTGACGGCTTCCGCCGGATTAAGCTTCAAGGCTTTTCGAGCCGGATAAATTGACGATAATACCGCGGTAATTAGCACCAAAAGTGTTAGTTGGAAAAAAAATGAAACTTCAATCTGAGGATAAACAATGGCATCAATTCCATAATCGGACAATGAATCACCTCCAATTTTACTGAAGTCTATTCCAGTTTTGGACAATATTGCAATACTGATAATGCCCAGCAACATCCCTGTAAATGCACCACTCAAGGTGATAAAAGTAGTTTCGAGCATAATCATAAAAAAGATTCTCGACTTATTCATTCCAACCGACATCAACACTCCTATTTCACGGGTGCGTTCAAATACGGCCATTAGCATAGTGTTTAGCAATCCAAACGCAAGAGCAAATAAAATGATCACAATCAGAACCCACAAGGTGGCGGCAGACATTTCTTGCGTGTAGGCTAAATCAGGAGCTATTTCTTGCCATGATTGAAATACCGTATTCGGAAATTGACTTTTCAATTTGTCTCGGTAAGAATCTACCTCATTAATGCTTTTCATTAAAATCGCTATTTCGGTAACATTTGACGAATCACCCAAAAGTGTATTTAAGTCTGAAATTTTCAAATATACTCTTCGCTCGTCAAGCATGGTGTTTGATGTTCGATAAATTCCCGAAACTTTAAAAGAAGCTGAAATAAATTCGCCATTTACATCCTGAAATGTCATCACAATTCTGGAATTCATTTCAATTTTCATTTTTTTGGCTAATTTTTCAGAAACCAAAATTGGATTCCGAATATTTTCCTCGAAATAACTTCCTTCAATTATATTTTTACTGAACTCTGTTGTTTTCGACTCCATTTCAGGATCTATCCCCATGATATCAATACCGTTGCTCATTGAAGCGGTGCTTATCATTCCATTTGCAATACTTCGTTTACTGAACGATAGCACGTTGTTTTCGGCATTTAAAACAGAAATAATTTTATCGGGATTAGAAATTGCAAATTTTACATTTTTATCGTTCAAATATTCGGGATTGTGAATTTGAATATGTGAAACATTTCGCTCTAGCGAGGTTTTGAAATATTGTTTAACGACTCCACCTGTTATTGCCGTTGACATTATTCCACCCCACAAACCAAACGCAACAGCTAACATAATGACAATGCTTCGCATGGGGTTTCGCCATACATTACGCCACGAAATATTAATTAATGTTTTCATTATCGATGAGTTATAACATTTATTTTAAACACTTTATAAATTGGATACAATCCAATAATCAATGATACAAAAAAGATGATGTAAGCTTGAGTTAAGAAAATGTCAGATTGCAATGCAAAAGGCATTACTGGTTCAAATCCGTAGTCCGTAATTGTTTTTGCTAAATTTCCACTCAATTTAATTGGATTGAAATGATAATAAAGAACAATTGGCAACGCTAAAACAGTTCCAGATAAAGCTCCTAAAAATGACATAAAAAAAGTTTCAAACAAACTAATCATAGCAAGCTTAGAACGTTTCATTCCTAATGAAATCAACATACTGAACTCTTTCATCCGCTCGAGCATCATGGTTAATATGGTACCAAACAATCCAAATGAAATTACAATATAAAGAATAAAAATTACTGATTTATTTCCTGAGCTTTTAAATTCCATGATTTTCAACAAGTCGGCAAGCATCGTCTTCCATGTTACAACACGATACCACTCGGCATCAATTTTTTTTGTGATTTTTTCGGCTAGAACTTCAGTTTTATCTGGATCTTTTGGCATCACAATCAAAGAAGTTAATCGTTGATCGGCAGCATAAAACCACTGAGCCGCTTTTAATGGCATGTAAACGCAGCTGTTATTCATGTCGGGGACTCTAAGTTTTACAATCCCACTTATTGGGTATTTCCCCGATGCATTTACGCCTTGAAATCCTTGACCAATCAAAATCAATGTATCTCCCAATTTTAGGTTAAGTAACTTCGCCAATCCTTCGCCAATCATAACCGATTCGTCAGAATTTTGTAGATACTTTCCTTGCACCACATTATTTGACAATTTATTGAATATGTTTTCGCTAGCTGGATCAATTCCCATTACCATAACTCCACGAGTATTTAATTCATTTGCCGCTAAAGCAAAACTCTGAATCCTCGGAACGGTATACGAAATTTCATCAGAAAATTCAATTAGACTCGCTTTCAATTTATCGTCATACAACATGGCATTATCCATTGAAGGCTCTTCTTGATAAAGAACATCCTGAATTTGCATGTAGCCTGTGCTATATTTTACCATGTTATCAATCATCAATTCAAAAGTGCCCATCTGAAACGACTGAGCAATAATTGCCATAAGTACGGCAAACATAACCGATGAAATTGAAATTAAAGAACGACGTTTATTTCGCCACAAATTTCGCCAAGCCAGCTTTAATATTATTTTCATGTATTTTAATTTCTATATAATTACTATCTGGTTAATAAAAAATCATGTGTTTGATTAGAAAACGTCAAATTCGAGGTTTATCCGCCTTTAGCGGGCTTTCGCAGTCAAAACATTATCTGACATTTTTTAAATTTTGAACCGAAAAAAAACTATCCTCAATGGTTTGATTAAATTTTGCATCAACATATTTGATTATCGTTTTTTGATTTTTCTTATCCGCTGGAATCATTTCCATTACCGTCGGCAACAAACGACCACCCATCATTTTTACCTCCTTAAATAATATTGAATTCACTAATTTCCCTTTATCATCATAATTTTCGACCCTTAATTGTAGATATTGCTCTTTAGAAACCCAAATCTTAACTTTTCCATAAATTATTGACGATTCTGGTTTGGGTATCATTTCAATCACCCAGCAATCGTATCCTTCGTACTTTGTTTCTTCAATTATTTTATGTGTATAATCGTCAACATTCGAACTTTCGCGAATTAAATCATCATTTGTAAAATCGGAACCCATCCACGATTGCGACATCATAGATGGTGGCATTTTTATCATACGATCGATATTTGGCTGATAATTCCACATTTCTTTAATTCGTTTTAAATAAGATGTTCCTTTATCACGGGCAGGCTCAGTAATTAAAATTAAGGAATAGTTTTCGCCTTTTGTCCAAGTTTTCATCTTTATTTCGCGGGTATAACGCTGCCTAACTGTCGTCATACTCATTTCAACATAAGATGATTTTCCTTTCATCTTATCTTCCATTTTCCGAATAATTTCCTTGGCATTATCCTGTGCTGAAGAAACTAAGGTTGTAAAGACAAACAGCAACATTATTAAACTTTTTAATTTTTTCATATTTTTCAATTTGTTATTTAGAAAAAAATATTTTTGAATTATTTTAGTTTGTTTTCTTCTTGATACGCTTCCCATTCGTCCATCATGCTATCCATTCTAGTGTCGAGCCATTCGTAAAATGAAATAGTTTCATTTAACCACTTCGATGTTCTGTCGTTCGAGTTGTTTCTGAATTTTAGTGCATTTTTATAATGTTTAATCATCATCCTAAAAACCAGTCGCTTTTGATCAATTAAACTATTCCAGTTCATAGGAACCAGCATCGAAAAATAGGTTTTTCGGTCGCCAGGCACACTAACCGGGCGAATAAAGCCAACTTGTTCTAGGGTTTTAAGTGTAACACTAATGGAACTTTTACTGGCTTGAAGTTTATCAACAATATCTTGAAAAGATAAACGCTCGTTTAGGGATAATAACAAAAGCCCGTAAACACGTCCAGCCATACGTGTAAGTCCCATCTTCTCGAACAATAAACCAAAATCTTCAATAAAATATTCAGGGTCGTTCATGTATTTTTTTGACAAAGATACTAAAAGTTCTTTAAGTTCGGTGTTTAACGAACAAAAAAAATATTCTCATCAGATGACCTGAAGTCATCTGATGAGAATATTTTTTTAATTTTGCATTTAACAATAAATCCAGCTATAAAATGGCAAAAAACAAATCGTCTGAAAAATTATCTCCGGCTAAATACATTCAAACAAAATCAAGATCATTACCTATTTATGAGTGTTTGATTAATAACAATTGGGATGCAAGTAAACTTGCTAATATTATAATTACCCGGAAACATATAACTGGTAATATAACTTTGAGTTTTTATTTAGTGGATTTATTTTGCTTGGGTGTAAAAGACAGTTTTTACAAATTCAACATTCCCATAGAAGAATATTTATCCCTGAAAGAAAAAATTGAGAGCAATAGTCCTACCGACCAAATTGAATACAATTTAGCCCATAATATTATTTTTGCAGGTTATGAATATGCGTTGGATTATGGAATAAACCCTTGTAAAGAGTTTTCGACAACAACCAAATATTTTTTGGAAGAAGATGATGAATCAATTGAAATTATTGATATTGATTGTGGTGATGAAAATGGGAATCCAGTTTTACACATTAATGAATTTTCAAACCCAATTTCTACAAAAAAAGTGATTGAAAAACTCAAAAAAAATGCGGGAGAGGGCAATTATCAAACTATATATACTGGCGATTTTGATGAGGACGATGATTATTTTGATGAGGACGATGATGAGGAGGATTATTTTGACGATGACGAGCTTTTTTTTGATGATGACGAGGATGATGACGAGGATGATGACGACAAAGAATATATTGACTATGAAGAAGTGAAAAGCTAATGATGTTTACTATGTATTATTTTGGTTAAATCTCTCGATTACACATACTCCATAAAGTGGCACATTTGTCATCCATTCTTCAATACGAAAATCGGACATAGAAGAGCGAATTGCTTTGGCATAAGGATATTTTTGCACAAAAGATTTTAAACTTTTTGCTTGTAAATTTTCACTCGCTTTAACTTCTATGGGGTAAATTTCGTCATTATATTGAATCACAAAATCAATTTCCGCCTGTGAATTGGAGTTTTCTGATGTCCAATAAAAAATGCTAAATTGATTATTGCCGATAATTTGTTGCAAAACATATTGTTCGGTAATCGCTCCCTTAAATTCTTCAAAAATTGAATTTCCCTCGATTAGAGTTATAGCTCCAACATTTGACATGGCACCCAACAAACCTAAATCAACCATAAAAATTTTAAACGCACTGAAATCTTCATAAGCTTTAAGAGGTATGGCTGCTTTTGATATTCTGGTAATTTTATAAATTAATCCGCAATCAACAAGCCACTGTAAAGCTAATTCAAAATCTTTAGCTCTAGCCCCTTTTTTCAAAATGCCATAAATGAATTTTTTGTTTTCTTTACTTAATTGATTTGGAATTGAATTCCAAATTAATCTAATGCGAGGAACAACATCAACGGGAGCATGTTTTGAGAAATCTTGTTCGTACGAATTTAAAATTTGTTTCTGAATTTGCCGAACTAAATTAAAATCTTTATTTTCGGCAAATGATTTTACGGCTTCGGGCATACCACCAACAAAATAATATTGCTTTAGCAACTCAACATATTTTGTTTTGAAACTTTTTATCATGTTCCAATCTTTTGAATTTAATAAAGTTACAAACCTACCTTCGCCCATCGCATCTAAAAATTCAAGAAATGATAGTGGAAATAGATTCAAAAAATCAACTTTACCTACAGGGAAAGAAACCTTTTCATGAATGGCTACTCCAAGCAGTGAACCTGCTGCAATAATTTTCAAATCAGGCATGTTTTCCTGAAAATATTTTAATGAGGTAATAGCTCTTGGAACTTCTTGAATTTCATCAAAAATGATAAGCGTGTTTTTGGTATCTATTTTTTTGTCCGAATAGGTTTCAATTGCAAAGCATATTCGATGAACATCAAAATTATTATCAAATATCGGTTTTAGCTCACCTTGATTTTCAAAATTAATGTAAATGGTCTGAGTAAAATATTTTTGCCCAAACTCTTTCATCAACCATGTTTTCCCGACTTGTCTAGCTCCACTTAAAATCAATGGCTTTGCTGTTTTAGAATTTTTCCAAGTTACTAAATCGTCTATAGCAAATCTTTTCAT
>CAZFPO010000027.1:0-25864 GCA_964521105.1 uncultured Lentimicrobiaceae bacterium
AAGACTTAGCGACTGTTCCAATTCGCCTCAATGAATTAATTTAGAGACACTTAAATATTTAAACTATTCCTTTGCTTATTCTGATTGATGAAACCAAAACATTGTTAAGCCCCACAGGGCAATCGATTGAAGGATTTTTTTAGGGTTATTGTGAGTTATTTTGAAGTGCATTTTTAGCTAACTCAAAAAACAAATAATACGAATATAGCATCTTCAAAATTTATAAAATTTAATTAGTTCTAAGAAAAAACCTTTGTTTACAACTTCCATTTTTTGAGAATAATTCAAATTGTAAAAATTTTTCTGAAAAAGTATAGCGGATAGACTATCATTATACTGATTTCTTAATTGCCGAATCAGATGTATTGCATCAAACATTTTTTTCCACATTAATGGAGAATAAACATCAATTTCAGAAGTATTAAAATGTAACAAAAAAACGAATTTCAATTTAACATCATTGTCCCGACTACATTTTTTAATCATCCTACAATGCTCATTAAACGCAAGTATTAATGCGTTGAAATCTTTTTGATTCCAAAACTTATCCTTAATAAAAATTGTATCACTACTTTTAATATAAATGTTAAAAGCATATCTATTGCAACCATTGTCTTTGTTTTTAATATAAGTATAAAAAACAATATTCTTGTCAGGAATTAATTCAATTAATGTACTTAAAGCATATTCGTAATTATTTGCATATAATGTATCTCTAATTTTCAAAACATAATGTGTAAACATATTACTGTTCCTGTTTACATATGCTTTTTCAAAAATATCAGCAAATGTCTTAAATTTTATTGCATTAGAAGCTAAAGTAACATTACAATTGCAAAGTTCCACAACAAGAAATAATGAGAATATCAATTTTTGAAGTAGTTTTTTATTGGTTTGTTGAGGAGCTTGCATGGCTTGAAGAGAATATTCATGATATTTTATCATATTTTCACCCTAATTTTATTTTTATATTTTAATTGCAAATCGCCATATTTTCCAAATATATGAATATATTTTGTTTTAACGTCTTTAATGTTAAACACCTTGCTTTCTTTTCTCCTGAAAAGAGAATATACTTCAATTTTAAATTCTTCGGTATTATCTCTGACAATAAATTCAACAGGATATAAATTCCGTCCATCTTTTTTAGATATAATCGAAAAACTTTCATTTTTCATGTCAATCACTAAAATCTTTCTAATCCTAAAATCAAAACCACATTGAAAATAAAGTGTATCAATAATATTTTGAGAAAACAAAACATTAATATTTAAAGCAAAAAAAGTAAACAAAATGAATATTCTTTTAAACATAATCTTTAATGTATGTATCTTTTAGTATTTATATAATTTGTGGTATTGTGTCTAAATTCCATCTTTTACCCAAGCGTGTATAATACTCTGAAGTTCTTCCATCTATCGATAAACTAAACGAATATTGGAAGTTATATTTTGAAAAATTGCTCAATTGGAAATGTTTTTGTAAAAATACTAAAATTGTCTTACCACTTTTTTGCTTGATCAAAAAAGTTGCAAAAAAATCAAGAAAAAAATAACGCTATCCCCCCGCTCTGAGTTTCATCTGCAAATCTAAAAAAAGGAGTGCCTGCAAGGCAGTCACGGTGCAAGCACTTTTTAAGATTTGCAACGATTCAACTCATTCACACAATCGCCACGCCCGCGCTCCGCCCAGCTGGCGGATTCATTTGCCTACGCACAATTTTAGCAATTTTAGTATTTTTAGATTTTAAAGGAATCCACTCTTTGTTCGGATGCATCAGTTTGATTACGCTATCGCGGTTAAAAAACTGGACGACGAGCGTAGTCGAGACGTGCGAATCCAGGTATTAAAGCTCTATCCATGGCTTCTCGACTCCGCTCGACGACCAAAAACGACTCCGCTCAATTTTCCAATAAATCTTCAGCGTCCGCTCCTCTTAGGAAAGGACTTGAGCTGAGGTCAACAAAAATTAACCTTTGCCATATCTAGTATAAGGAGTGGAACTTAAATTACAAAATTCGCCTTTTAGATATTTAAAATAGCCAACAATAGCAATCATAGCCGCATTATCGGTAGTAAACTGTAAAGGTGGCAGAAACAATTTCCAATTTTCATTTTGAGCTATTTGAGTAAATTGTTTTCGCAATTCAGAATTTGCCGAAACACCGCCTGCAATAGCAAGTTGTTTTATGTTTAGATGCTTCGCAGCTGCTATTGTTTTGGAGGTAAGCGAATGAATAATAGCATGTTGAATGGAAGCTGCTAAATCAGCTTTATGATGTTCGATAAAATGCTCGTCTTTTTTTAAATTATCTCTCAAAAAATACAAAAAGGATGTTTTTAAACCGGAAAAACTAAAGTCGAAATTGGGCATATGGGCTTCCGAAAACCTGAATGCCAGAGGATTGCCTTCCATCGCTAGCGTATCGATAAGGGGTCCACCGGGATATGGCAATCCTAATATTTTGGCAGCTTTATCAAATGCTTCTCCAGCGGCATCATCTATGGTTTGTCCAATTACTTCGAAATCGAAATAATCTTTTATTAATAAAATTTGAGTATGACCACCCGAAACAGTAAGACACAAAAAAGGAAATTTTGGAATCTCTTTTTTAGCTTCTGGAAGCTGAACAAAATGAGCTAAAACGTGAGCTTGCAAGTGATCCACTTCAATTAATGGCACCTTTAATCCTAACGATAATGCCTTGGCAAACGAAGATCCAACAAGTAATGAACCTAAAAGTCCTGGACCTCGAGTAAAAGCAATTGCACTAATCTGACTTTTGCTTATATTTGCATTCTTAATTGCAGTGTCGATGACTGGAACTATATTTTGCAAATGCGAACGTGAAGCTAGTTCAGGTACTACACCGCCATACTGTTCGTGAATTTTTTGACTTGAAATTATGTTAGAGCATAGAAATGAATCTTTTAAAATAGCTGCGGATGTATCATCGCAAGACGATTCTATGCCTAAAATGTATGAACTCATAAAAATATTGTTTTGAAAGGCAAAGTTATTAAAATAATAAAACGAACCGCTTTATGGACTTCAGTTTCCATGGCATCTCTTATTATTTTAACCATAATACTTATTCAAATTCCCTTTATTCAAACTATAATTGCTCATCGCATTGCAGATAATTTGTCGGAAAAACTTGGAGTAGAAGTAAGTATTGGTAAAGTAAGTTTATCCATTTTATTAAATGTTTCATTTTCCGATTTATCCATAAAAGATAAACACCATCATAATTTAATAAAAGTGGACGAAGCATTCGCCTTTGTTAGCGATATTTCGTTTAGAAATAAAAACATAAAATTCAGTAAAATCACACTTATTTGCCCAGATATTTATCTGCGAAAATATAAAAATGACTCTACCTATAATTATCAATTTTTAGTTGATTACTTTAGTTCACCTACGAAAACAGAATCCAAAAATCCATGGACTTTTTCGTTCGGAAATTTTGATTTATTGCGTGGAAAATTTCAGTATTTGAACGATAACAAACTCACAACTGATAGTAATTTAATTGACTTTAATAATTTAAAATTATCAAATTTCAACATTTCACTATCCGACTTTACTTCAAAAAGCGATTCAATTCAAGTTTGTTTATCTAATTTCTCGGTATACGATAGTAGTGGATTTTATATTAATAAACTGCAATCAATTATTTCATTAACAAATACAGAAATACATTTTAAAAATACAAATTTATCAACCTTTCGGTCCAACTTGTTTTTCGATTTAAGTTGTAAATTTGATTCTCTTTCGGATTTCAACGATTTTACAAATAAAGTTTCGCTTAATTTAGCACTATTCACTTCAAAAATCAATTCACAAGACATTGGTTTTTTTGTACCTAATTTAGGCAAGTTTAACAATTCATTTAGTGCCTCGCTAAATTTGAAAGGAAAAATTAAACGTTTAGTAATTAAAGATATCAACCTGAAATTTAATTCCGAAACAAAACTTTTAGCTAATCTTACACTAAACGGATTACCCAACATTGACGAAACATTTATCGATTTCAACATTAAAGAATTTGAAACAAATATTGACGACATCCGAAAAATAAATTTGCCAAATAATAAAAACATATCTCTACCTATTAATTTGTTTATTGCTAAAAAAATAAACATTAAAGGTGTTTTTACTGGTTTTATAAACGACTTTGTTGCAAATGCTCGTTTTAAAACCGCAGCCGGAACACTGATTACCGATTTAAATCTAAAAACAATTGGTAAAACCATGACATACAACGGTAAAGTTGCTTCTGAGAATCTAAATCCTTCTCTGTTTATTACCGACTTAAAAGACATTAATTCAATAACATTTGAAGCCGAAATTAATGGTTCAGGAAATAAATTAAGCAATTTAGAACTTGAATTTGATGGTGCTATACAAAATGTTTTGTTATTAAATAAAACGAACATTAACAACATATTTTTAAAAGGGGAATTGATAAATCAATTTTTGTCAGCTAATGTTACGGTTGATGACCCAAATCTTAATTTTTCATTTGACGGCAATGCTAATTTAGTTAAAGGAAATGAATCATACTCATTTTTTAGTAGCATTAAAACAGCAAAAATTGCTAAACTGAATTTAACGGATAGAGCAAAAGATAGTGAAATTAAAACTCAAATTTGGGTTGACGTTAAAGGGAATAATCTTAATGATTTTATTGGAAAAATTAAACTTCAAAATTTCGCATATACCGAAAATAAACAAGACTATAAAATTAATGAGTTAAATATTCGTTCAAGTGTTGATTTTATGGGAATGAAAAACATTCAAATAATTTCCGATTGGATAAACATTGATGTAGCAGGTAAATTTTTACTGTCCGACATTGGTGCAATTGCCGATAACATATTACAAAAGTATTTACCTTCGTTATCGAACCAACATTTAATTACTAATAACCTAAATTCAATAACCGACTCTAAAAAAGTAAAAGAAAAAACAAAATCAACAAAACCGGTTATTCTTAAATCAGAAAACCGATATTTAAGTTTTGACATTAATGTTTTAGATGCTAAACCAGTTACGGATTTGTTTTTAAAAGATTTGAAAATTTCAAACAACACCACTATTAGTGGATTTTTAAACGCCCAAAACAAAACAATAAATTGTAACATGGATGCCGAATCTATTACAATGTCAGGAATTGAATTTACAAACTTCCACCTGAATACAAACACTTTAACTAATTTACTTAAAGTAAATCTTAATAGTGATTTCATACAGCTTAGTAAAGGCGATTCGATATTTTTAAAGAATTTTGTTTTTCAAGGAGACTTAATTAACGACAGCATTCATTATAGTATTGGCTGGAATGGGTCAAATAACAACACTCGAAAAAATTACTCCGAAATAAATGGCGAAGCTCAACTTTTAAGTAATAATGTATTTAAAACAAAAATTTATGAGTCGAAAATTGTAATTAACGACTCGGTATGGACCATAGAAGCAGGAAATTCTTTCGTGTTTTCTAAAGATGAATATCAAATAAACAAATTGTTGTTTACAAGCAAAAATAAATATATTTTGATTAACGGAATGTTATCAAAAGACCCACTTAAAACACTTAATATTGAACTAAAAAACTTTAATATTTCGGAGGTTGACCCACTTACCGATTTACGCCAATTTGATTTAGATGGAATTTTAAATGGTAGCATTGAAATTGTGGATGCTTTTAATAAAATAAGTTTAATTACAAACCTAAAAATCAAAAACTTAGGTTTGAATAGTCAAAAACTTGGCGATGCCGAAATTGTTTCGGTTTGGGACCATCGAAAAAAAGGACTATTTATTAATGCTGAGATTATTTTTAAAGGAAATGTTAGCGAAAATCGACCTGTTGCCATACAAGGTTACTACTACCCTTCAACCGATTCATTAGACTTAACTGCCGATTTACTAAATTTTAGACTAAAAGCCATCGAAAAATACCTCAGTGCCGTTTTATACAAACTAGAAGGTTTTGCAAGTGGAAAATTAAATATTTTTGGCACGCTTAACCGCCCTGAAATGGCTGGAAATATTAAACTTATGCGAACTACTGTTGGTGTTAAAGAGTTGAATACTGAATACACTATTACTCATCAAATTACACTTGAGAGTAAACGAATTGTTTTTAACGATGTTCACGTGCTCGATAGCGAAGGAAATGTTGGAATATTAAGTGGTTATGTAACCCATAAAGATTTCAAAAACATTTATGTTGACTTAGCCATTAAAGCGACCAATTTAATGGCTCTAAATACCAACCAAACTATGAATGAGCTTTTTTATGGAAAAGTTTTTGGAACAGGACTGGTTGAAATAAAAGGACCTTCGGAAAATATTGTTATTAATGCACAAATAACATCCGATAAAAACACCGAACTGTATATTCCTATTTCCTATGCTACTAGTGTATCCGAACAATCCTTTATTAAATTTGCAAATCCTAAAGATAAAAAAATCGACTCCACAGATAATAAAATCCATCAAAATATTTCTGGTATACAAATGAATTTTTTAATTAATGTAAATCCAAATGCACGTTTCACAATATTTTTAGATCCTTCTACTGGTGGAACCATTAAAGGTTCGGGCGAAGGTACTTTAAGAATGGAAATTAATACAAATGGGGAATTTAATATGTACGGAATTTATAAAGTTACCGAAGGTGAATATTTAATGACCCTAAAAGATGTTATTAATAAGAAATTTATCATCGAAGATGGTGGAATTATTCAATGGAATGGCGATCCTGTTGATGCCGATATTAATATTAAAGCAATTTACAAAACCAGAGCATCAATAGCAACGTTATTAGGTGTAGACTCTACTGGCACTTCGTCTAACTCTTCTTCTACTTCGCGTAGAATACCAGTAAACAGCGAACTATATCTTACCGGAAAACTTATGAACCCTAATGTTAGCTTTGGCATATCATTACCCTCGGCAGACAACACTACAAAAACTTTTTTTTATAATATGCTTGATACAACCAACGACCAAAGTATGATTCGTCAAACTTTTTCATTACTTCTTTTTGGTCGCTTTGAGTCGGAAAAAGCACAATACGGAAATATGATGAGCGAAGGAATTGGCTCTTCCTCCCTCGACATGGTCACAAGCCAATTAAGTAGTTTGATTTCACAATATAGCAAAGGGGTAGATATTGGAGTCAAATATCGGCAAGGTGATGCAACTTACAGCGAAGAAATTCAAGTAAATATGTCAACCGAGCTTTTCAACGAACGATTAATCATCGATGGGAATTTAGGTGTTGGTGGACAAAATGTTTATCAACAAAATGCCAATCAAATTGTAGGAGATGTTAAAGTTGAATATAAAGTTACAGAAGATGGGAAAATTAGAGTAAAAGCATTTAATCAACAAAACAACAACGAGTTTACTAACATTAACGCACCATACACCCAAGGCTTAGCATTAGTATATCGAAAAGATTTTAATACTTTTAAAGAATTATTTAAACGAAATAAAAAACGAAAAAAGAAATAAGGTTGAAAAAACCAAGTTTATTATCGATGAGAAACCAAAATATTTTATAACTATATAATGAAAACAACACTTATTACAGGAGCAACCAGTGGCATTGGAAAAGCAATTGCTATGCGATTTGCCAAAGAAAAACATCGGCTAATTTTATGTGGTAGAAGAATGCAACGACTAAAAGAACTTGCTACAAAAATTGAAACCGAATACAACACTCAAACTCAAATTCTAAATTTTGATATCCGAATAAATTCCGAAGTAGTGGCTGCCATTAATTCGCTTCCAAGTGAATGGAAAGAAATTGATATTTTAGTAAATAACGCAGGATTAGCCTCAGGTTTAAGTACCATTCAAGAAGGCGACATCGATGATTGGGAAAAAATGATTGACACAAACATTAAAGGATTATTGTACATTACTCGTATCATCTCACCTATCATGATTAAACGAAAAAAAGGACATATCATAAACATTGGGTCAATTGCTGGTAAAGAAGTTTATCCAAATGGCAATGTTTACTGCGCAACTAAACACGCCGTAGATGCTTTAAATAAAGCAATGCGTGTAGATTTACTCCCTTACGGCATAAAAGTTACACAAATTGCACCCGGAGCTGCCGAAACTGAATTTTCGTTGGTTCGATTTCATGGAGATAAAGAAAAAGCCGATGCCGTGTACAAGGGATATAAACCTTTATCGGGCGAAGATATTGCCGAAACTGCTTTTTTTGTAGCTAACTTACCCGAACACGTAAACATTAATGACATTATTATTGTTCCAACCGCCCAAGCGTCGACAACCGCATGGAATAAAAAATAATTTAATGCAAGAAGATTTTTTACATCACATTTGGAAATATAAACTTTATGATTTCCAGCAAATTACAACCGAACAAGGACAGGAAATGAAAATCATTTCACCCGGTTGGCATAACCACGATGCGGGTCCTGATTTTTTAAATGCTCGTATCGAAATTGATGGAATACAATGGATTGGAAATGTTGAAATTCATTCATCTTCTGCCGATTGGGAAAAACATGGTCATCATAAAGACCCTACTTATGATAATATTATCCTACATGTTGTTTATAATTTCGACGAAAAAAAAGATATACCTGCATTAAAAAACATTCCAGTTCTTTCGTTAAAAAATCGAATTAACAACGAAATGTTCACTCGCTACTTGCAATTTATGCAATCTAATCAATGGTTGCCTTGCGAAAAACTGATTCATAACATCGACCGTATCCGGTTTGAAATGTGGATTGAGCGTTTACTTATTGAAAAAATTGAAACAAAAACCGAACTCATATTAAAACGTTTAGAACAAAACATATTTAACTGGGAACAAACGTTTTATGAATTTTTAGCATCAAATTTTGGATTTAAAGTAAATAGTATTGGCTTCGAATTGCTTTCAAAATCGCTACCAATTAAATTTATTAACAAACACAAAAACAATCTATTTCAAATTGAAGCATTACTTTTTGGACAAGCAGGAATGCTTGAGCAGGATTTTAATGAAGATTATCCTCAAAAACTAAAAAATGAATATTTTTTTTTAAAAAACAAATATCAACTTAAGCCAATCGAAGGTCATATTTGGAAATATCTTCGTATGCGACCAAATAATTTTCCAAGTATTCGAATTGCTCAATTCGCTTGTTTACTTAATCAGTCGCATTCGTTATTTTCATCAGTCATTTATGCCGATGCTATACAATCACTCTATAATATTTTTCAGATTAAACCATCACCATACTGGGATAATCATTTTCAATTAGATAAATCAAGCTCCTTTTCATCAAAAAAATTGGGAAATCAAAGCATTGATTTGTTAATTATTAATACGGTCATTCCATTCCAATTTCTCTATGGTAAACTAAACGACAATAAAGAGTTAATGAATAAATCGCTCCAATTTATGGATTTTATTAACGGTGAGAAGAACTCAATTACTCAAAATTTTAATAACATTGGAATAAAATCTACTTCTGCCTACCGTTCACAAGCATTAATTCATTTAAAAAACGAATATTGTTCAAAAAAAAGGTGTCTTGAATGTGCCATTGGCTCGTCAATAATTAAAACCGAAATATCTAATAAATAATATCAGTATACTAAAAAATGTTTTTCACAGTTTAATTCCTTTTCATGAAATTCTAACACTTTATTAATACTCGATGATACGAAACATCATAGGCACCATAAGTTCAAAAATAGCAATAGCTCTAATGACGCTCATTTTAGTAGTTGTGAATGCTAATTATTTTGGAGCCGAAGGTGTAGGTACCATTGGTTTAGTAATCTTATGCATTAGTATTTTACAATTACTCTCAAGTTTTGCTGGAGGTGGAGCATTAATTTATTTATCGGTTCATTATCCCATTAAAAAAATGGGTTTGGTATATTTGATTTGGACTACTTTTATTTCCATTTTTGGAGTAATTGTGATGAATTATTTTAACATTATTCCACAAAATTTTGATATTCATGTAGCCATTTTATCGTTTTTGTTGTCAATTTATAGTTTTAGTACTTCTATTTTAATTGGACGTGAGAAAATAAAATTATTTAATATTATTTCGCTTTTTCAAATCGTAATTTTGTTAAGTGGAGTTTTGGTTTTGTATAATATTTTTTCGCTAAACGATCTCCACATTTACTTTTATTCGTTGTATGCGGCGTACGGAATTTCGGCAATCATTTCTACTTTCATAAGCTTTAAGTTCTTCGAAAATGGTAAAACTGAACATTTTAAAAAAGTTACTATCGAAATGTTTAAATATGGCTCGTACGTCTTCGCTGCATCTTTTATGCAACTGATGAACTATCGCCTCTCCTATTTTTTCATTGATCAATTTGGAAGTCGAGCTACCTTAGGAATCTACGATTCAGGAATAAAATTATCCGAAGGTATTTGGCTTATTCCTAAGAGTTTAGCACTAGTTGAATACTCCAAAGTAAGTAATTCAAACGATAAAGTGTTTAACATTAAACTAGCTATAAGTTTTGTTAAGGTAGCTTTTTTGATTACCATTGTTGCGGTTGGATTTCTTTGTTTAATTCCCGAAAATTGGTTCACCCTTGTTTTAGGTAAAGATTTCACTGGAATTAAATATGGAATAATTTCTATTTCATTAGGAATTGTAACATTTTCGATTTCCATAATTCTGAGTCATTATTTTTCGGGAATTGGAAAAATCTATCACAATACCATCAGCTCAGGAATTGGATTGATCCTTACTGTTAGTCTTAACTTATTGTTTATTCAAGATGCTTTTCAACAAGGAATGTACACAGGACTAATAACAGCAGGAGTAATAACTTCAGTATCTTATATTTTCGGCACTTTGTATCAATTTATTATTTTTGTTCGACTGAATTCAATTTCCATACTAAAATTTATTCCAAACAAAGCTGACATTGATTTAGTGAAAAACACAATAAATCAAATTATTAACAGAAAATAATTAAATGAATCGACCAATATTATTAATTCAAACTGGTGGCACTATCGACAAAAAATATCCTCAAAAAGCGAATGCTTACGGTTTTGAAATTGAAGAAGCGGCATTTCACCGAATATTAAACAAAGCAAACGTTGCATTTGATTTTGAAACCATAACACTTTGTCGAAAAGATAGCCAAGAGATTAATTTAGAGGATATAGAACGGTTGATTAATATTTGTTCAAACACAAATCATAGTAAAATTATCATAACACATGGTACTGATACAATAAATTTAACAGCTAAATATCTCACTAAAATTAAAGACAAAGCAATTATACTAACTGGCTCATATTTACCCGAATGTGTTAAAAACAGTGATGCCGATTTTAATTTGGGGGTTGCTTGCGGTGCAATATGTTTTATTCCTAATGGGATTTACGTTGCATTAAAAGGTGTCGTTCAAAAAATTGATTCATAATATTTTTTTAAAGCAGTATCTAAGCAATAAAACAATAAATTTTGAGTTATTAATAAGTTAAATTTTGTGTGTATGAAATATCATTACTTTACTTTTTTACGCTATATTTTAAGTTTTATTGGGTTTTTAATAGGTTTTTCTTCGAAAGTATTAGCCCAGTACGGTGCACCAGTAAACTATTTTAAGATTAATGGAAACATTAAATCCGAAATTTGTAATGAAAATTTACCTGGAATATCAATTAAAATTGAAGATCCTTCTTTAAGTCAAGTGTATCATCAAGTTTCCGACGAAAATGGAAATTTTACCTTAACAGTCGAAACTGATTGGAATAATAAATATCTAAAATTTACATACACAGATATTGACGGCACCGAAAATCACGGCGAATATTTACCGCAAACGTTAACGTATCAACTTACACGACAAAACATTATCAATGTAAGCCTCCCCCATTCAGGTCGTCCACCATGCTACCCCGACGACACTAAACTTACCTTGCCTTCAGATACTATAAATAATAATAAGTTCGAAATAAAATGCCCATCAAAAGAAACTACTAACGAGCAACCAAGCGAGACTAAATTTTTCGATGCCATTTTATATCCAAATCCCAATGACGGCTGTTTTTATTTGAGATTTACAATCGAATTTGAAAGCAAAGTTAAGATGATAATATTAAATTCTTCCGGTCAAGTGGTTATGAATGATGAATTTAATGTAACGGATAATAAGCAAGAGAAGAAATTTAACATCGAAGGTTTAGCCACAGGTTCTTACATTTTGAGTTTGAACGACGGAAGAAAAACTATTAGTAAAAATTTTATTGTGCAAAAAAGATAAGAATGAAATTTCACCCAAAATATTTACGATTTTCGCTACTTATATTTGGGTTTGTATTTTTTGTCATCAGTGGATGCAAAAAGTCGGAAGATGATTCAAAAGATGGTGGAATTGCTCCAATGTATGGCGTTCAAGAGAAAAATTTTAAAAAATTTGAGCAGAAAGAAGATTTAAAAACTGAAAAAATTGATTCCTTAAATGAAATTTATTAATGAATTTATCAATAAATATTAAAATCTTTTTTCCAAAAATTGCACTTCTAATATTGGGGTTAACCCTACTAATATTAAGTTCATGTCGTCCCAGAAAAACTGTTATAAAACCCCTTTATGGAGTGGTAAGTAATTACACACAAGCTAATTTGACCACCAGTTTTTTAGCAAACAAAAAAAACATTCGATTATGAGAAATGTTGCTTTAAAATTTCAAATGAAATTCAATAAAAGTCTTGTATTTTTATTGGGAATTTTATTTGTTTTTTTGAGTGGATGTCGTTTTCACCAAACCAAAACCGGTAAAAATGAGAAAAATTCGGTTTCGCAAGAAAACAATAGTATTATAATAAAAGACTCTGTCATCACAAAATCAGACACTTTAAATAAAAATTTACAACAAAAAGCGGATAGCATCGCTCCTGTATATAACCCTCGATACGAAGTTCAACCGCTTTATGGTGTAAAGCCTAACATTCATTAAATTTTAAAAAAAGGATTTCAATTAATTAAAATCGCTTGAATATGAGTATTTGGTTAAAAAAGGTAAGATTGTCGTATTATAAAACAATGATTTATGTTTTTGGAACAACATTTATTCTTTTAAGTGCATGCAAATCAAAAAATCCTACAACTACTGATACTCCCCAAATCAATCCAATTGATAGTGGTATTACTAAAAGCGATTCAACCAAAACAACTAACGGCACCCTTGTTGCTCCAAGTAAAAAAGTAAAAAAAGACAGTATTATTAAACCAAAAACAATTCGGGTTATTAATGATGTTAAAGCTGAATATGGTGTAGAACCATATTATTACGAAAAAATGGAAAAAAACACGAATGAGTAAGATATTGATATAATGATTAAAAAGGAAATAAAATATTACAAAATAGTCTCTTATTTATTAAGTGTTGGATTTATTATCATAAGTGGTTGCAAATCAAAAAATGTCGAAACAAGCGAATCAATCAAATACAAAAACAAACCCAATAAAAACCTCATTGACACATCAGCTATAAATAATTGTCAGGCAATTTATGGGGTTTTACAAATCATCTATCAACCTTTTGAAAAAGATGATTACCTTTCACCTAATAATGAACCCAATGAGCCTTTATTTGATGAGAAATAATGTAACCAAATGAATAAAAAAAATCAAATAAAAATTTTTAAAACATTCCAATTTCTGCTTGGAATTATTTTTTTATTCCTCAGTGGTTGTAAAACAAAATTTGTTGAACCAAAAGATGTAAATAACAGCGACAAAGCAAAAGATAAAAAATCGTCAATGACAATTGATACAACATCTATAAACATAATACAAGCCGAGTATGGTGTAATCATTAACGTTTACAAACCTATTGAAAAAGAACCAGATACACCATTTATTGACGAATAAAAAATAGATATTATGAGAATACATTTTAAAACAGTTCGTATAAAATATTACAAATCCTTAGTCTATTTTTTCGGTATGAGTTTTTTAGTCATAAGTGGGTGTAAATCGAAAAATCCAAATGATTCAAAATCTACACATGTCGACACACTTAATTTAAACACAGAAATTGTCTCGAAAACGGATTCAATTAAAAATAATTCAATAGATAATACAAAAACTGTAATTGAGCAGAGTAGAAAAAAGCTAAAAACCAAAAAACCCAAAGCAAAAACTGACACTTCTGTTGTAAAAAGTAAACCACATTCACCTTCCGAGAATCCTTTAATGCGTCCTGTAACAGCTTATGGAATTCAACAAAACGAATACAAAGTAATTGCACCTTCCGAAACAAAGAATCCTAACGAAAAATAGCATGAAATCAAAAAAAGCATATCATCCCTCCTTTCGACAGCGAATGTCGTTAAATGTTTTAAAAAAATATTTAGATGTTGAGGCAAAAGTTCACGATTTAACCTATTTATTTTGGGAATGTACTGTAAGATGCAATATCCGCTGTATTCATTGTGGAAGCGATTGTCGTAGCGATGGCAAAACCATCGATATGCCAGCAGAAGATTTTTTAAAAGTTACGAACGAGGTTAGAAAAAAATACAATCCCAATAAAGTAATGATTGTTCTTACTGGTGGCGAGCCATTGATGAGAAATGATTTGGAAGAGGTAGGATTAGCGCTTTATAAGCAAGGCTATCCTTGGGGAATGGTAACAAATGGTTTGGCTTTAACACCTGAGCGGTTTAAAAATTTATTACAGTCGGGATTGCGTTCCATTACAGTAAGTTTAGATGGTCTGGAAAATGAACACAATTGGCTAAGAGGTTCATCTGTTTCGTTTAACAAAGCGGTTGAAGCAATTAAAACAATAGTATCTAATCAAACCGATATTGCATTTGATGTAGCAACTTGCATTAATTCTCGAAATTTTGATCAGTTAAACGAAATTAAAAATCTATTAATACGACTAGGGGTAAAATTTTGGCGAATTTTCACTATTTCGCCAATTGGCAGAGCAAAGGAAAATCCTGAATTACACATCTCCGATGAACAATTTTTATCGTTGATGAAGTTTATTGAGTCAACTCGCGAAGAGGCAAAAATTATTGCTTCGTTTGGTTGCGAAGGATTTTTAGGCAGTTTTGAAGGAAAAGTTCGCGATGGTTATTACATGTGTCGTGCGGGAATTAATATTGCTTCGGTTTTAAATGATGGTTCAATATCGGCATGTCCTAACAATAGCCATAAAGTTGTTCAAGGTAATATTTATAAAGATGATTTTATGGAGGTTTGGAACAATCGATTTGGCATTATGCGGAACCGAAGTTGGACAAAAGTTGGATTGTGCGAACATTGTGAAGTTTTTGATTGGTGCCGTGGCAATGGTTTGCATCTCCGCGACTTAGAAAATAATACGGTAATGCGATGTCATTATCAAATGATAAATGACGGAAATTAAAAAATTAATCCTACTCTAGCACCAATAAATTGATATTGAACTTTTTTAGATTGATTAGTGGTTAAATGCGACATTCCCGAATTATTTTCATCAGAAAATTTTATGTCTGATTCTTGCATCTTATATGTAACAGCAAAAAACACCGATTTTGCTTCCTGAAACATAACCTTAACACCTATTCCGCCTTCAAAAAACAGCCCTTCAGTGGCACCATTAATAACTCTTTCGGCTGGATCGGGGCGTGGCGATTCGTACCATTTACTTGAATAGCCTAAGTTTAACATCATAGTGGGCGAATATCTGCCTCTTAATAAATTCAATCGAACATCGGCATAAATTGGAATAAATGAAGTTCTACGCCATTTTTCAAAACCCAATCCCATTCCTAAACTAAAATGTGGATTAAATAAATAGCCCACTACTTGGTGCAACGAAAAAATTGAAAGATTATTAGGCAAACTTCTACCCGGTATATCTATCGATTCGATACCATTATGAAACGAAAATGATGAAATATATTGAATACCATATTCCTTAAATACTACTCTATCTTGCGATTTTAAAAATAATGTACTAAATAAAAAAAATATTATAGTAGCTGTATATTTTATATTTTTCATGAAATTATCAACATTTTTTACAAAGCAAAAGTACAAATTTTAAATTGCTAATGATAAATTACTAAGCTAAAATTCAATATTCGATACTTTTTCTTAATTTTTTAGCAATTTTTAGTAATTTAGCATCTATTAAAATCTCGATATCAAAATATTTTAGACATCTCATGAAAAGAATAAGTTTTTTTGGATTTTTTTTATTGCTTTTAAATAGTTCCCTTTTCTCTCAAAATCAAGAATTAAAGGTTAGAGAAGAATTTAAGCTAACAATGGCAATTGACAATAGTAATACATACGAAATTTTAGTAAAATCAACCCCTTACGTGTTAATCGACAATTCAATTTTGATTTATCCAGGAGATAAATTATTTTTTGAAATTGAATTAAAGAAAAGAAACATTCTTTCGATAAAAGCAGTTAAGGAAAACATTAATCCCAATAAAACCCTTGTTATAACCTTTGAACAAAAAACAAAAGGGAAAGTACATGATTCAATGATTTTAAAAATTGACAATCCTTTTAAATATAAACTCGAATATAAAGTATTAGGTTATTTTAAAAAGTTTGATAAATGGTCGTGGATAAATGTTAAAGCAGTTGAAGCTAAAAAATCGAACACCGAAACATGGACGGATATTATTTCATCTATAGCTCTTTCGGAATTTAAATTTTCAAAATAAAAATTTCATTAAATATTATATCATGAAAAATAGAATAAAATACTTCGCAATAATTGCTCTAACTATTTCATATTTAACCACATTAGCCGATTCACCACTTACTTCAACATGGTTTTGTGAAGCTTATAAAAGCGAAAAAATAGTTGAAATTGCTTCAAATTCAAACGGAATACTAACCACTGAATTAATGAATTACTTAATCGTTAAAAAAAATCCGATAGCTGTTAAGATGGCAATTATCAATCAGCTTAGTTGGGATATTAACGGAAAAGACAATGCAACAATCTTTTATAATTTTTTGGTTTCAAAACAAGGATATAAAAGTAAAGATGATTTTTTTAAAAAAGGAAGCGATTTCGAGCTACTTTGTATGGCTTATCTTAAATCGTTAGATAACTATTTTGATGTAACCGAAGCAGTAAATATTGCCGAAAAAGCTTTAGATAAAAATCCAAAGAGTTACACTTTCAATATAATTACAGCATTAATTAAAGCCCAGCAAGCATTTGATACCGATTGGTGCAAGGTTTATTCATTAACAAATGATGTAAGGCTGAATGAATCATTATTTAAAGACATGGATGAAGAAGCTATTAAAATCATTTTTGAATACATGGATTTGTATAAATGCTGAAGCGTCAACTCTATAATCGGTAAAATATAGTTGTTAATATCGTTGTTTATAAGACATTTAATGTTTAAAAAATGTTGTTAAATTTTTGTATATTTGCAACATGAATGAAACAATCTTAATCATCGATTTCGGATCGCAATACACACAACTCATTGCACGCAGAATTAGAGAGTTAAATACTTACTGCGAAATTTATCCGTTTAACCATTTGCCTTCAAAAATTGAAGGATTAAAAGGTGTAATTCTTTCGGGAAGTCCATTTTCAACTCGAGCCAACGATGCTCCAATGGTTGATTTAATGCCTTATCGTTCAAAAGTTCCAATTTTGGGAGTTTGTTATGGGGCTCAATTAATGGCACAAACCATGGGTGGCGAGGTAAAAGCATCGGAAATTCGCGAGTATGGTCGTGCAAATTTGTCGTATGTAGATAATCAATCATTACTATTTAAAAATATTCCATTAAATAGTCAAGTATGGATGTCGCATGCTGATACCATTTTAGAAACTCCCGAAAACTTTAAAATAATTTCAAGTACACCTGAAGTTAATGTTGCTGGATTTAAAATTGAACATGAAAACACATACGGAATTCAGTTTCACCCCGAAGTTTATCACTCAACCGACGGCACAACATTACTTACAAATTTTATTGTTGATATTTGTGGTTGCACTCAAAATTGGACACCCGAATCGTTTATAGAAACGACCATTGCAGATTTACAAAAACAACTTGGTAACGATAAAGTTATTTTAGGCTTATCCGGAGGAGTTGATTCTTCGGTTGCAGCTGTTTTGCTTCATCGAGCAATTGGGAAAAACCTTCATTGTATTTTTGTAGATAATGGTTTATTACGGAAAAATGAGTTTAACCAAGTTTTAGAGTCTTATAAATCCATGGGATTAAATGTTAAAGGTGTGGATGCTGGGAACGAATTTATTTCCAGCTTAGCAGGTATTAGCGAACCTGAAGCGAAACGCAAATCCATTGGAAAAACGTTTATTGATGTGTTCGACCGAGAAGCTAAAACAATACAAAATGTTAATTGGCTTGCTCAAGGCACAATTTATCCTGATGTTATTGAATCCATTTCGGTAAAAGGACCATCGGCAACCATAAAATCACATCATAATGTGGGAGGCTTGCCCGATTTTATGAAGTTAACAGTAGTGGAGCCCCTAAAATTATTATTTAAGGATGAAGTTCGACGAGTTGGTAAAGCATTAGGAATTTCACCAAATATTTTAAATAGACATCCATTTCCTGGACCAGGATTAGGAATTAGAATATTAGGCGATATTACCCATGAAAAAGTAAAACTTTTACAAAATGTTGATGATGTTTACATCACAAATTTAAAAGAGAGTGGATGGTACGACAAAATTTGGCAAGCAGGTGCGATATTACTTCCTATACAAAGCGTTGGAGTTATGGGCGACGAACGCACATACGAACGAGTTGTTGCACTTCGCGCAGTAGCATCAACTGACGGCATGACTGCCGACTGGGTGCATATCCCCTACGAACTTTTAGCAAAAATTTCAAACGAAATTATTAACAAAGTACCCGGAGTTAACCGAGTAGTTTATGATATAAGCTCTAAACCACCATCCACTATCGAATGGGAATAAAAATCCATATTATGAAAAAATTATTTTTTGTTTTACTTGTTTTTGTAGTTTGTCATAATACCATTACAGCTCAAATTGAGAAATCAACAAAAATTGAGGTAATAAATGGTGTAGAATATTATATGCACGAAATTCAAAAAGGTCAAACCTTTTATGGAATTTCAAAAATATATAATGTTCCGGTAGATACTATTATTGCTTATAATCCCGAAGCAGGAACTAAGTTAAAAATCGGCTCTTCTATTAA
Organism: uncultured Lentimicrobiaceae bacterium; assembly: GCA_964521105.1. Taxonomy (GTDB): domain Bacteria; phylum Bacteroidota; class Bacteroidia; order Bacteroidales; family WCHB1-69; genus JAQUGA01. The sequence goes on from CAZFPO010000027.1 coordinate 19,230, forward strand.
AATTCCAACATATAAAAAAAGAGTTGCAAAAAACGAAAATATTCAAACAAATAATCAAAATCAGAAACCTGCTGCCACTCCTTCGCAATGGCACACTGTTTCGCAAGGCGAGTCGCTGTTTTCAATTTCAAAAAAATATAATACAACCGTTGATGCCATCAAAAAACTTAACCCTGGTATTTCCGAAAGTTTAAGCATTGGACAACGCATCGAAGTTCCATCAACTAAATCGACCGACAAAAACCAATCTGAAGTAAAATCTCAAGTAATACCTAAAGATACCGTAAAAAAAATTAATGAACCAAATACTCAAACAGAAGTTAAAACTGAAATTAAAACACTTCCCAAAGACACCTTAATTATTAAAAATAGTTCACCCAAAAACAAAATTGAAAATGATATTTACATTGCCCTAATGGTTCCATTATATACTTCTCAAATTCAAAACATCAATCTTGGAAACATAAAATCACCCACCGACATCTCAAACACTGAATCCTTCCGTTTTATACAGTTTTATCTTGGGTTTTTAGAAGGATTAAAACAATATGAAAATAAAGGAATTTCGATACATTTGAGTGTTTATGATGTATCGGACGGTGTTCCAGCCGTTAAAAAAATAATTAATGAACCCAACTTTTCAAAAACGCATTTAATTGTTGGACCTTTATTTGCTTCAACTTTTATTGAAGTTCAAAAATGGGCTGATGCAAATGGAGTATATATTGTTAATCCATTTACTATGCAAAGTAACATTGTTAGCAAGTCGCCATTTTCGATTAAACTTACCTGCGAGCAAAATGCAAAATGTAAAAATTTATGTAATTCTATTGAAACACAATTCCCAGACGCAAATATTATTTTATTACATAATAAAAATTCTGATACCATCTCAATAGAACTATTAAAACAACATTTTTTAAAAACCAAATTTAAAAATAGCTTTAAAGAAGTTGTTTTTAACGAAAAAGGGGTAAATGGCATAAAAGAAAACTATAAGGAAAACCGTCCAAATATAATTTTAAATTTTCTAAACGGCGAAGCTACAATCACAAACTATGTCCGCCGATTATACGAATTAAAACTCGACAGTATTTATATTTTTTGCCCCTCCGATTGGTTGGCTTTCGATAATATAGAAACAGAATATCTTCAGGCTTTGAACGCTCATTTTTACGGCGATTATTTTGTGGATTATAGAAGCGATAAAACAAAAGAATTTGTGAGTGATTTTATTGCACAATATGGCACCGAACCAACGCTTGATGGATATGCTTTTCAGGGATACGACATAGCCAGCTATTTTGTGGGAGCAATGATTTTATATAAAGATAATTGGATAAATAAATTACCTAATTATCAAGCAAATCTCATCTCATTAACATTAAATCTTAATAAATCAACTTTTGATAGTGGATTAGAAAATAAAGACTTACAAATTATCAAAATATGCAATTTTGAGCTTATTCCTTATTCGGAGAATTGCGTAATGGATTTAGAAAATAGAAAATATTAAGATTTACGATTAAGCCCTAAATCAAAAAATAACAGCTCGAATGAACTGCTATTTTTTTTGATAAAAAACAAACATACCGTCAATTACGTCTAAAATAGTAAGAGTGTTTTTTACAATTTTCCCAGCTAAAATCATCTTCGATAATTCATTTAATACTTTCTGTTGAAAAACTCTTTTTAATGGACGAGCACCATATTGAGGATGATATCCTAATTCCGAGAGCGATTCTAACGCATATTTTGTCATTTCTAATTCTATATCATTATCTTTAAGTTTTTGATTAAGCTGATTGAACTGCATTTTAACTATTTGTTTAATTTCGTTACGACTCAAAGGTTTAAACATTATTATTTCATCAATTCTATTTATAAACTCAGGACGTAAAGTACGACGCACAATTTCCATCACTTCATCTTTGGTGCGATATAAAATTTGTTCGTTATTAAAGTCGTCTAAATCTTTAAAATTTTCCTGAATTTCAGTTGCCCCCATATTTGAAGTCATGATGATAATTGTATTTTTAAAATCTGCAATCCTTCCTTTATTATCGGTTAATCGACCGTCATCCAGCACTTGCAATAAAATATTAAATACATCAGGATGAGCTTTTTCAATTTCATCGAGTAAAATAACAGAATAAGGTTTACGGCGGACTTTTTCGGTGAGTTGCCCACCTTCGTCATATCCTACATAACCTGGAGGAGCACCAATTAAGCGTGAAACCGTATGACGCTCTTGATACTCGCTCATATCGATACGCACTAAAGCATTTTCGGTATTAAACAAATATTCGGCTAACGCTTTTGCGAATTCTGTTTTTCCAACACCAGTAGTGCCTAAAAAGATAAATGAACCAATTGGACGTTTATTATCTTGCAAGCCAGCCCGACTGCGACGAATGGAATTAGCGATGGCTTCAATGGCTTCCTCCTGCCCTACAACACGTTTATGTAATTCATCTTCGAGATGCAATAGTTTTTCAATTTCGCTCTGCATCATTCTCGAAACCGGAATACCAGTCCAACGTGCTACAATTTCGGCAATTTCATCAATACCCACTTCTTCATTAACCATTGCATTGTTTGCCTGAACTTCGGTTAATTTTAATTTTAGGGATTCAATTTCCGATTCAGCGTTTCTAATTTTCCCATACCTCAATTCGGCTACTAAACCATAATTTCCATTGCGTTCGGCTTGCTCCGCTTCAAGTTTAAATTGTTCAATATCACGTTTTTTAGTCTGAATTTCGTTAATAATGTCTCTTTCCGATTGCCATTTAGCTCTGAATTCGTTCCTTTTTTCGGATAACTGTGAAATTTCGATATTCAATGATTCTAATTTTTGAATATCATTTTCACGCTTGATAGCTTCCCTTTCAATTTCGAGTTGACGAATACGCCGTTCAATTTCATCTAATTCTTCGGGTAATGAATTAATTTCTAAGCGCAATTTAGCAGCAGCTTCGTCCATTAAATCGATGGCTTTATCTGGTAAAAAACGGTCGGATATATAACGTTGAGACAAATCGACAGCTGCAATAATGGCTTCATCTTTTATCCTAACTTGATGATGATTTTCGTAACGCTCTTTTAACCCACGTAAAATGGATATCGCACTTAATCTATCGGGCTCATCAACCATTACTACCTGAAATCTACGTTCTAAGGCTTTATCGTTTTCAAAATACTTTTGATACTCCTTTAAGGTAGTTGCTCCAATGGCACGTAAATCGCCTCGAGCTAATGCAGGTTTTAATATATTTGCCGCATCCATAGCACCTTCCGAAGCACCAGCACCAACTAAGGTGTGAATTTCATCAATAAACAAAATCACTTCCCCATTCGAATTCATAACTTCTTTTATGACACTTTTTAATCGCTCTTCAAATTCACCTTTGTACTTAGCACCAGCAATTAATGCACCCATATCCAATGAATACAACTGCTTTGATTTTAGATTTTCAGGAATATCTCCACTGATTATTCGATGAGCTAATCCTTCGGCAATGGCTGTTTTACCAACTCCAGGCTCTCCAATCAATATCGGATTATTTTTTGTTCTACGAGATAAAATTTGCAAAACCCTCCTAATCTCATCATCACGCCCAATTACCGGATCGAGTTTTCCTTGAGATGCCATTTCGTTTAGGTTACGTGCAAACTTTATTAACGAATTATAATTTTCATCGGCTGTTTGCGACTGAACCTTTGCCCCCTTTCGCATCTCGATTATAGCTGACTTTAATGCTGATAAAGTCATTCCTTGATCTTTTAACATGGTTGCAACCACATCGCCCGATTCGAAAATTCCCAACAATAAATGCTCTACAGAAACATAATCGTCGCCCATTTCGTTCAAATACGCTAACGACTTTTGCAAAACTTTATTTGTGTTTGACGATAAATACTGTGAGTTACTTCCAATTACCTTAGGTAAAGATAATAACTGTTTTTCTAAAAGTTGCTTTAATGTTTGAACATTTACGTTGTTCTTTTTGAGCAAATATGGAACTATATTTTCGTCTTTTATCAGCATGGCTAACATGATATGAGTTGGCTCAATTTGCTGATGTTGATTTGCTAAAGCTAAGCTTTGAGCTTCTTGAACTATTTCTTGCGACTTTATGGTAAATTTATCGAAATTCATGATTAGAAATTTTTACATTTTTTTCATCAAACTTCTTTCCATTGAGAAAATCACACTTATTCTTTCAAATAATTGACCCAAAACATGTCATTTTGACAGTTTGAAACAATTTCTATTGCCATTTTTACACTCAAAAAATTTAACTCATTTTAAACCAAAATCAGTGTAGTATTGCTGAAACGAATACAATTTTTATTCATGGCATTTTTCAAATTTATCAAATCAATATAAAAATCCAAATAACCATAGCGGAATTGTATTTCTATATCCAAATTCAATATTATCTGCTGCAATATACGCATTTTCCAAGACTTTAATTTGCTCATCAGATTTATTTTTTCCTCCAACCTCAAAAGTATATTTTTCATCTACCAAAAAATCGCCTCTTTCGGCATAACTTACTTTATGCTTTTCTTTCAATTGATTTAAAAAAAATGTTTCCCTCAAACTTCCAACATTAGGCTCTTTGTGGCTTAATGCATACATAAAATTGGTATTTTCTAAAAATAACTTTTCAGGTTTTTGTAACAGACTAACTCCAAAACTGTTTTTATGTATACTTAGCAATATATTTGCATCTACCATAGCATAAATATAATCAAGCAAGGTATTTCTAGATACGTTTATCTTTGAAGCTAAAGATGTTATATTGGGTTTAAAGGGAACCGATTCGCTAATTATTGAAATTAGTTGTTTTAATTTTGGAATTTTAGATATTTCCACCTTTCTTAAACTTGGCAATTCTGCTTCTAATATCATCGCCACAATTTCCATAAGTCGTTTATAATACAGAACTTTGTCGGTTTGCGAAATTGGGAAATAACCCGATTCTAAATATTCTGAGAAATACTTTAACGGTTTAGCTACTCTACCAATTTCTAAAGCTAATTCTGTATGATTGCTTACAATTTCTATTAAATCGATTTTATCGAGTACTATGTTATATTTAAAAATTAAAAACTCCCTAAAAGAAAAGCCTTGCATGGTATAAGTTAATGCTCTGCGACTTAAATCGGCTTTTGAATTGAGAATTTCTAATAATGAGGAGCCTGTGAATACTACTTTAAGATTTGGGTAATAATCATAAATCATTTTAATTTCTGTCGCCCAGTTTGTATATTTATGAACTTCATCAACAAATAAATGCTTGCCACCTTTTGCAACAAATTCATCTACCAAATCGATTAGTTTATGATTGAAAAAATAAAAGTCATCTAATGAAATATAAAGTGCTTCATCCGAAAACTGATAGTTTTGTTTGATATATTGCAAAAGCATATAGGTTTTCCCAACGCCACGAGCTCCTTTAATTCCAATCAACCTTTCGCCCCATGGTAATTCTGAAATCATTTCTCTTTGAAAATCGGTAGTAACATTTCCTACTAACGCAATATGTCTGTTTTTTAGTTCTTTCATTTTTCAAATTATGTTTAATACAAAAAGCAAAAATACAATATTTTGTTTAATCCACACAACATTATTTTATATTTTTGTTTGTTGTAAAATACATTTTTTTCAGGAATGTTTCATTCCATCGTATCCAAAATTAGCTAAACTCTGAATCAACAATAGTATTGCAGAAACGATTATACCCCAAAATCAAATAATACGATTTAATAAAATGTATGTTTGAATGATTTTGATATATTTACAATAATAAAAATAAAAGTGCAATGTTTACCCCAAGCCCAATACCCCAATTTGTCCAAACTTTAGTAGTTTTAATATTTTTAGCTTTGCTTTTATACGCTTGACTATAATCAGGATTTTTCATTTTTTCACGACTCGGATAATCTAAATTATCATCATTAGGAGATGTTACTGTAAAAGCTACAGCAGGAGCTAAACCAATTAGTGGAGATAAAATTGACGATAATAAAGTAATTGTACCAGCAAGTTTGTATGATTTGTAGTAAACTTTAGCATCGCTAATTCCGTTTTGATATGCATCCTGATCTTCGCTGTTTGCTTTTGATTCGTTATTTTTAGCAGTAAAAACCTCTTTTGAACCATTTTCATAAACAATCATAAAAATATCTTTTAGTTTCATGTTATAAATTGGTCCATCTTGATTATCGAACTTTTTATACTTTAAATCGGTATCCGTAATTTCAATTACTTTAACCTTAATTTCTTCACCATTTTGGCGAGTAACTAAATCTTGTGATTTTAATAAATTAGCTACAAACAAGCAAACAAAAAACAATAAATATTTCTTCATACATTTAATAATTTAATAATTTCCTACTCAATTAGGCTTTTCGGAATCCGCCGATATTGCTAATTTGCTAATACCGCGACAAATGTATGTTACACGTGTGAAGCCTATCTTCACAAATGAAAAAAATATTTAATTGTATTTAAAATCAATATCAACCGAATTGTTTTTCATATTGTAACAGACATATTAAATTGATTAATGACTTAGAGCAAATCAGACAATGCTACCTTAAAAGATATATCGTTGTTCCAA
>CAZFPO010000027.1:25964-28156 GCA_964521105.1 uncultured Lentimicrobiaceae bacterium
ATCGGAATTATTCTGGAATTTGCTTTCTGACCAGCAATGACTTAGAGCAAATCAGACAATGCTACCTTAAAAGATATATCGTTGTTCCAATTTCGTTAGTTTTTTGCAACGCTAAAAACATACGAAATGGAATCCCGATTTAGAAAATCAAAATGAGCCTTACGAATGTAGATTTTGTTAATCGGGATTATTCTGGAATTTGCTTTCTGACTTCTATGGACTGGTAAAGAACTAATTAAAACACAGTCTTAATCCTTGTTATTCTGGAATTTGCTTTCTGACTATGTTAATTGAGGGTGAAGTCGTAAAAATTGATGGTCTTAATCCTTGTTATTCTGGAATTTGCTTTCTGACTGATACACAATTAGCAAGATTATATGCTATTTGTGATGTCTTAATCCTTGTTATTCTGGAATTTACTTTCTGACAATAACCGTTTGGTGTGGGGATTAACTGCCCACTAAGTCTTAATCCTTGTTATTCTGGAATTTACTTTCTGACATTTGTTGAATGCTTTTTCACTGCAAATGATAGCGTCTTAATCCTTGTTATTCTGGAATTTGCTTTCTGACTAAAGAAAAAATAGCAAGGAATCAAAAACTACCAAGTCTTAATCCTTGTTATTCTGGAATTTGCTTTCTGACAAAAACTTCGAAGGCTTTATTGGGTTTATCAAAAACGTCTTAATCCTTGTTATTCTGGAATTTGCTTTCTGACACTGCCACTTCAGTGAAAAAAACAAATGTGCAAAACAGTCTTAATCCTTGTTATTCTGGAATTTGCTTTCTGACTAAGTAATTGAACAGCAACGGAGTAGCCTCCATTGTCTTAATCCTTGTTATTCTGGAATTTGCTTTCTGACTATCCTATTGAGGGTACACCAATACCTGACGATGTAAGTCTTAATCCTTGTTATTCTGGAATTTGCTTTCTGACTTTGTTGTTATTGTTGTTGTATATGGTCTTAATTGTCTTAATCCTTGTTATTCTGGAATTTGCTTTCTGACTGACGACTTAAAGTCGTCAAAGGCAGTTTTAGGACTGTCTTAATCCTTGTTATTCTGGAATTTGCTTTCTGACCGACAACAAAGAGGTCGAATTTACCGCCACAGCAGTGTCTTAATCCTTGTTATTCTGGAATTTGCTTTCTGACAAATCCAAAACCTCGACATAGAGGTTTGGGACAGGTCTTAATCCTTGTTATTCTGGAATTTGCTTTCTGACAAAAGGAAATTACAGTTATGATAACAAGGCTGTGAGTCTTAATCCTTGTTATTCTGGAATTTGCTTTCTGACAATTTGGATATTGAGTATTGGAGCAGAGAAAGGATTGTCTTAATCCTTGTTATTCTGGAATTTGCTTTCTGACTTACCGTAAAAGGTATTATTGAAATTTCAAACGATGTCTTAATCCTTGTTATTCTGGAATTTGCTTTCTGACTTTTATTTGAAGTTTTTTTTATACATCGGTTGATGTGTCTTAATCCTTGTTATTCTGGAATTTGCTTTCTGACGTCGTCTTGCCATGTTCCAAGCTCATTGATATTCCCTGTCTTAATCCTTATTATTCTGGAAGTTATTCTCTGACTAATGAAACTTTATTATACAAAGATTCAGAATGGAGTCTTAATCCTTATTATTCTGGAAGTTATTCTCTGACACAATTTACTTAGTGATGTTAATTTAAAACTAAATTGTCTTAATCCTTATTATTCTGGAAGTTATTCTCTGACCATGCAACTCCAAACTTTATGGTAGCTATTTCTAAGAGTCTTAATCCTTATTATTCTGGAAGTTATTCTCTGACCAGAAACATTCATCGCTTTTATGGAAAAACGTGCAATTGTCTTAATCCTTATTATTCTGGAAGTTATTCTCTGACTAATAGTCATTATGGCTTTTATTGCATTATTTGGTTGTCTTAATCCTTATTATTCTGGAAGTTATTCTCTGACTCAAATGGTGATATTTATTATGTTCTACCTTCACATGTCTTAATCCTTATTATTCTGGAAGTTATTCTCTGACCAATAGTATTGCATTCATCATGTGATACTATTGTTTTGTCTTAATCCTTATTATTCTGGAAGTTATTCTCTGACTCAACAAAAACAAATTTATCCGCTACATTCTTAATTGTCTTAATCCTTATTATTCTGGAAGTTATTCTCTGACACAGCAAAGACAAGCGT
>CAZFPO010000028.1:0-27495 GCA_964521105.1 uncultured Lentimicrobiaceae bacterium
ATATTTGTAAACTTCCTTTTTTTTGTTGTAGTTTTGCATCCAATTAGTAAACAAACGAATACACCAAAATATGGATTCTACAAAAGACCAAAAGCTGTTTGAAGAGTTTCCGGTAATCTCGACCCAGGAATGGGAAAAGTTGATTTACGAAGACCTCAAAGGAGCTGATTATGAAAAAAAACTGGTTTGGAAAACCGACGAAGGCTTGTCGATAAAACCGTATTACAGAGCCGAAGACCTTGAAAATTTGGAATATCTAAACCAAAATCCAAATGCACAGGCTTATGTTCGTGGCAACAAAACCCACAACAATAATTGGACAATAGTTCAGGAAATTTCCGAAACCGACCCTATTAAAGCCAACCAAATTGCAGTGAATGCAATTTCGCGTGGTGCCGAAACGGTTTGTTTCAATGCTTCAAAAGTAAATTCTGCATCCGATATGCAACATTTACTCGGTGGTATCAATGCCGAGGTGAATGGAATTTCATTCAATCACTCCTCCTCCTATCCAGCTCTTGTCGATTTATTTATTGACGAATTAAACCGTCAGGGAGTAGATTTGAAAAAAGTTACTGGGTCTATTGATTTCGATCCAATCAACTATCTCTTACATCATGATAAATTTTATACCAATCAGGAAAACGATTTAAACGAAACACTTTTTGTAATTAAAAAACTATCCGAAAACGTACCTGAATATAAAGCATTGAAGGTAAATGGCGGAATGTTGCACAATTGTGGTGCAAATATCATTCAAGAAATGGCTTATGCTTTAGCTTGGGGTAACGATTATTTGGCTCATGCTACGTCAAAAGGAACTGATATTGATAAAATTGCACAAACAATGGAATTCAATTTCAGTATAGGAAGTAATTATTTTCTTGAAATTGCTAAATTCCGTGCAGTACGCATGTTGTGGGCAATGATTGTAGAACAATACAAACCGCTGCACGAAGCATCAAAACAGATGCGTATCCATGCTCAAAGTTCGGTTTGGAATAAATCACTTTACGACCCTAATGTGAACATGTTGCGAATGACCACCGAAGGAATGTCGGCAGCCATTGCTGGATGCGATAGCATTACCTTAAATCCGTATGATAACACCTTTAAAAACGAAAACGAATTTTCGAGCCGTATTGCCCGAAATGTTCAATTGGTGTTAAAATACGAATCCTATTTTGATAAAGTAATCGACCCATCAGCCGGTTCATATTATATCGAAAACATCACCGATCAAATTGCCGAACAAGCTTGGAAACTTTTCCAAAGTGTTGATGAAAGTGGCGGATTTATTAAAAATGTTGAAAATAAAAGCATTGTTTCCGAAATGGAGAAAACAGCGGCAAAACGTAATGCAGATATTGCAACCCGAAAAACCATTGTTTTGGGAACTAATCAATATTCAAACACCTCAGAGCGATTACATGATGCTATTGAAATTGAAGCCAACAAAAAGTATCCAGGATTAAATCCATATCGTCGTTCCGAAATTTTTGAAAAATTGCGTTTCGAAACCGAGGCATTTGAGAAAAAAAGTGGTCGTCGTCCGGTAGTTTTTCTATTTACCATTGGAAATTTAGGAATGCGTAAAGCTCGTGCAAGTTTTGCCACCAACTTTTTTGGATGTGCTGGCTATGAAATTATCGACAATTTAGGTTTTAAATCGGTTGAAGCAGGTCTTGAAAAAGCTTTTGCTGACAAAGCCGATATTATTGTAGTATGTAGCTCTGATGAAGAATATGCCGACATCGTTCCTGCAGTTCGTGGTGAACTTGACAAGGTGAATTCTAAAGCAATTCTGGTAGTTGCTGGATATCCTAAAGAATTATTGGAAAAATTCAACGAAATTGGCGTGGAAAAATTTATTCACGTTCGTTCAAATTTACTCGACGAATTAATTCAATATAACAAATTATTGGGAATTTAATCAACCTTAAAACAACAGAATTATGAAACCAGATTTCAGTAAACTATCATATAAACCTATTATTTCGGAAAAGAAAAGTTTTTCGGAATGGGAAAAAGAACAGGGAATTCAAAACGATTGGTTGACTCCCGAAAACATTCATGTAAAACCAGCTTATGGTTCGTCCGACCTTGAAGGAATGGAACATTTGAATTATGCAGCGGGTATTGCTCCTTTTTTACGCGGACCATACTCAACCATGTATGTTATGAAACCATGGACGATTCGTCAATATGCTGGATTTTCTACTGCCGAAGAATCCAATGCTTTTTATCGTCGAAATATTGCTGCCGGACAAAAAGGTTTGTCGGTTGCATTCGACTTGGCCACGCACCGTGGTTACGACTCCGATCACGAACGTGTGGTTGGCGATGTGGGTAAAGCAGGTGTTGCCATCGATTCTATTTTAGACATGAAAGTTTTATTCAACGAAATTCCGTTGGATAAAATGTCGGTATCGATGACCATGAACGGAGCTGTTTTACCAATATTAGCATTCTATATTGTTGCTGCCGAAGAGCAAGGCGTAAGCATGGAGCAATTAAGCGGAACCATTCAAAACGACATTTTGAAAGAATTTATGGTTCGCAATACATACATTTATCCACCCGAACCATCGATGAGGATTATTGCTGATATTTTTCAGTTTACTTCTCAAAAAATGCCAAAATTTAACTCTATTTCAATCTCAGGTTATCACATGCAAGAAGCAGGTGCAACATGCGACATCGAAATGGCTTATACCTTAGCCGATGGGTTAGAATATCTCCGAACAGGTGTAAATTCGGGTATGAGCATCGACCAATTCGCACCTCGTTTATCGTTCTTTTGGGCAATTGGAATGAATCACTTTACCGAAATTGCAAAAATGCGTGCAGCTCGTATGCTTTGGGCGAAAATTGTAAAACAATTCAATCCTAAAAATCCAAAATCATTGGCATTACGAACTCATTCACAAACTTCGGGTTGGAGTTTAACGGAGCAAGATCCATTTAACAATGTTACCCGTACTTGTGTTGAAGCCATGGCTGCGGCGCTTGGTCACACACAATCGTTACATACCAATGCACTAGACGAAGCCATCGCTTTGCCTACTGACTTTAGTGCTCGCATTGCACGTAATACTCAAATTTATATTCAGGAAGAAACCAACATTTGTAAAGCCGTTGACCCTTGGGCTGGTTCTTATTATGTGGAAAAATTGACCCACGAAATCGCTCATCGTGCATGGATGTTAATCGAAGAGGTGGAAAAACTTGGCGGTATGGCTAAAGCCATCGAATCAGGTATCCCTAAAATGAGAATCGAAGAGGCATCGGCTCGTAAACAAGCTCGTATCGACTCAGGAAAAGATGTAATTGTAGGCGTGAATAAATATCGTTTAGAAAAAGAAGATCCTATCGAAACCTTAGAAGTAGATAACACGGCAGTAAGAATTTCACAAATTAAACGATTGGAACAACTTAAAGCCGAACGCAACCAATCGGAAGTAGATGCCGCATTAGACGTAATTACAAAATGTGCTGAAACAGGTAATGGTAATCTTTTGGAATTAGCCATTGATGCTGCTCGTAAAAGGGCTACTTTAGGCGAAATTTCGTATGCAATGGAAAAAGTATTCGGACGTTATAAAGCAAAAATTAATTTAATTTCAGGCGTGTATTCATCAGAAACAAAAGACAACAGCAGCTTTAAAAAAGCATGTGAGTTAGCGGACAAGTTCGCCGAAAAAGAGGGACGTCGTCCTCGTATTATGATTGCAAAAATGGGTCAAGACGGTCACGACCGTGGTGCAAAAGTAGTTGCAACAGGTTATGCCGATATTGGTTTTGATGTAGACATGGGACCATTGTTCCAAACACCTGCCGAAGCAGCTCGTCAAGCAGTTGAAAACGATGTTCATGTGGTTGGTGTTTCCTCACTTGCAGCCGGACATAAAACACTCGTTCCTCAAATTATCGATGAGTTGAAAAAATTAGGACGTGAAGATATTATGGTTATTGTTGGTGGTGTTATACCTCCGCAAGATTATGATTTCTTGTATAAAGCGGGTGCAGCAGCCATCTTTGGACCAGGTTCAATTATATCAGATTGTGCTATCCAAATGCTAAATTTAATGATGGAAGATTAAAACTTTCTTCAGCTCACTATTTAGTACAAAAAACCACCCATTTAGGTGGTTTTTTTATTTGAAACATTATGCTGAGTTTTATATTTTTCAGCTGACCCCCTGACTAAATCTTTATAATTTTTTGAGTATATCTTCGCTGATTTAAAACAACATGAATTAAATAAGCTCCAGAATTCCACGATGTGGTTTGAATTTCAACATTAGAAGAATTTAAGGATGCGATGTTTTGTTCAAAAATAATTTTTCCGGCTAAATCAGTGATGTAAATATTTATATTATCGCTGATTTCATTAATTTGAATGGTTAATTTATTATCAACTGGATTTGGAGAAACGAAAAAAATCATCGAAGGATTATATTCATCAACTCCTGTGCAATTTACTACCGTTAAAGGTTGCGTTACCGACGAATCGCATCCATTTAAAGAATAGGTGTATCTAATGGTAAAAGTACCAAGTCCTATGGCTGGATTAAACCATGTTCCACTAACACCAGGTCCCGAATAATTTCCCGTTCCACCTGTTGGATTTCCTGATCCTCCACTTAATTGGAATGCAGTGGTTTGTAGGCAAACAGTATCGAATGGTAAATTTAAGGTTGCTACGGGATACTCATTTACGGTAACCGTAACACTATCACTTTTTGTACATCCGTTTAATCCAGTTACAGTAACAATATAAATACTCGTTTGGTTTGGACCAACATTAATGGAGTTGTTTTCTTCTCCAGTGCTCCATAAAAAGGAGCTACCACCACTCGCAACTAATGTTACATGATTTCCTTTACACATGGAAGTGTTGTTTCCTGCAAAAGCATTTGGTAAAGGTTTCACTATTAAAGTATCTGAACCTGTGTAAACACATTGATACTCATCAGTATAAGAATAGGTGATAATGTGAGTGTTTACCCCAGCAGTTTGTGGGTTAAAAGTAGTTCCTGATACCCCAATCCCACTATATGTTCCGCCAACAGGTGTTCCTTGCGAAAGAGTAATGGGAGTACTATTTAAACATAAATCGGGTAAACCGGTTAAACTAACAGTGGTTAATGGATTAACAACAATAGTATCTGTAGCAAAATTTGAACAACCATTTGCGGTAACTGTATACGTTATGATGTGTTGTCCAATTCCTGCGGTTTGTGGATAAAAACGGTTTACCGAAACGCCTGTGCCTGAAAATGAACCACCTGCAGGGTTATTTCCAGTTAATGTTACAAAACTTCCGTTTGGACAAAGTGATGTTAAATCAGATGGAATTTCAAAATTAACAGTTGGTAATGCCTGAAATACAATATGAACAGAATCAGAAGTTGTCATTCCAACATTATTTATTGCTACCACTTTATAATAGCCACTTTCAGTAACGGATAAGCTTTGAGATGTTCCTATTACAGAGGTAGGGCTATTTGTATTTGTCCATTCGTAGTCATAATAAGTGGCACCATTTACAACAACAGTATGGGTGTCTCCTTCACAAACTGTAACTAAAGTGTCGCCATTAATATTAATTTGTGGCAATCCATCAATAATTATTTCATCTAAAATAATCTTGCTGTTATTTGTATTTGAAACAATATTAAAATTTAAAATTATATTTTGTCCAACATAACTGCTTAATGATACAGGAACTGTTGTTAATGAGGAACTAGCAATATGATTGCCCGAATTTATAACATGAATTGGATTAAAAGTACTTCCACAATCACTCGAAGCTAATACAACAATAGAATCACTACCCCCCATTGGAATTGCGGTTCCATCAGTTTGAGTATATGCATAATCGAAAAATAATTGATGACTTGCTGTGATGGGTCCTATTCGGCGAGATGTAGTTATATTGCCTTCAGTGTTCCCTGTTGTAAAGTTTTTAAATAGATATTGATTAACAGCATCGTATGTCGCATTTGTTGTAAAGGTGTTTAAATAACTTGTGCTGGCAAATCCTTCATAGAAAGGAACCGGTAAAGCACTTATGGTTCTAACACTATCAATTAAAATATTATTGATGTTGTGTCCTAAGGTTGCAACCGTATCAAAAGGAACACCTGCTCGAATCAAAAATGTATATTTACCGGCAACCGTAGTGTTTATTGTTTGAGAAAAGGTAAACAACACCTCTTCACCAGGTTCTACAAGCTGACGAATAGTATCATTGTATGTTACAAATGGAGGATTATATGGTCGTGAAATTTGAACCGATACTGGAACATTATTTAAATATCCATCGCCTGTGTTTTTATAAATTGCCCTTATAGTATCGGTTAAATTGCCACAGGGCGTGTTTACTGGTAATATTTTTGTGATTGCTCCCATATCCCATAAATCTCCATTACGCACTTCAATATTGTCAATTTGTGAAATAAAATCTCCCGTTTCAGTTTTCGATTCGAATTTTAAAAGGATTTTATTTCCAACATTAGAATTTAATGGAATTGCCATGTGATAAAAATCTGCCGAATTAACATGGTTGGTTGAATTAATTGATTTAATTTTCGAATAGGTATTTCCACAATCTGAGCTCATATAAATATTTATACTGTCGCCAGAAACAATGGAATAACTGTCAAAAGTGCTTGGTTGAATTAATCGGTAATCAAATATTAAGTGATTATGAAATTTTAATGTATCAATTGCATTGTTTATGATGAAGTTTGATGTTAAATTACCAGAATTTATCGAAGCACTTAATAATCGACTGTTATTGCCTTGAGAATTAATATCCGAAAACGAAAATCCATTCAGAGTCCAAAAAGTGTCTTCTGTTACATTATCTAACGAAGCGATAAAAGGAATTTCATGAATATCTGCGATTACAAAATTATAAATTAAAGTGTCGTTGTTTAAATTTGAATCTTCGTCAAACGAGGTAAATGCTTTAATACTATATGTGCCAGGAGTTGTAGTATTAATAACATCAATCAACTGTGTTAATTCAGAATTAGCAGCAATTGAATTTACTTGATATTGTAAAAGTTGTGTAGTCTGGTCAGGAAAGGTAACCTGAGCATATACTGGAAAATTGCTAACCGAATTTGGACTATGATTTTTAATTTTAACACTCACATCGCTATTTAACGACCCGCACGTTGAATTAGAAGGGGATGTTATTTGTAAAACTTCTAAATCAAAATATGTTTCCGCTTTAATCATAATATTATCAAACCTATTGTTGCCACTTACACTACTTGCTCCATTAACAGTAAGTTTTAAATATACCGTTTCGGCATTGTTTATGGCTGAAATTGATGAAAGCAGAAGGGTGTCTGTTTCAAAAGTTGTTTCTGTGCGAGCGGTATTATCACCAAAATTCGTAAAAGAAATTCCATCAGTGCTCCATGCCCATTGATGATTGTTAAACCCAGTGCTTGTTCCGCGGGTCGAAAATGTAAGCATTGCATTTTGATAACCTGTCATGGAAAATTTCATAATAATACTTTTTCCATTAGCACTTTGGTTTGCTATGGTTAATGCATTCCCTGCATTTGGAGTTGTTCGAGGATCGTTTAGCGTGGTTCCAGCAAATGCTGTCCACTCGGGGTCAACAACCACACAAGATAAATCCGAAGATCCATTGGTGCCATCTGCATAGATATTTGCGGTACTTGATGATACTCCATAATTTGAAGGAATAATTTTTAAAGTTTGGTCAGCTGCCTGCAAATCATCAAAAGTCCAACCGTTAATTATTTGATTTTGAGCAGTTAGAGTGCTGATAAAAACCAAACATGAAAGTGTTAGTAAACCACAAATTTTTTTCATAATTATTAGTATTCATTTAATTATCCAATTATTGCAAATTTATATATTTTTTTAAAACAATCTAATTAGTTTAAAATTATTTTTATAGAAATGTATGGAATAAATTTGAATAAAAAAAAGCCTGAAATCAGGCTTTTTTTTTATGTAATATAAATATCAAGGTTGAGCCGAAATAAAAACACTTTTGTGAACTGTTTGTCCAGGAACTAACCTCACAGCACCAGTTCCTTTAATTAAACTAATAATAAGTGGGTCGGTACTCGTATCTTTTTCGGCGAAAATGTCTAAAATAGCTTCATATTTAAAGGTGGTTGAAAATTGTCCCGCAGAATTTGTAAAACCATACTCTTCTATGTCATATTTTTTAACCATAACACTACACTGTGGAACAATAATATTTGTATCGCTAAGGTATTTTACCGTAACCACTAACTTACATTCCGTGTCTTTTTTACAACCGCTTGCAATCATTAATAATGCGGTAACTGACAGACCTAAAGCAACAAGAATGATTGTTTTTTTCATAATTTAAGTTTTATTAAAACATTTATTATACTATCAGACGATTTTAATGGTTACAACATTGGGTATTTTTTTGTAGTATTGCAAATTAAAATCGTATTAATTTTCAGAGCAAATATAAATTAAAAATTTGAATAGTATGAGAAAAAATTTTTATTTGACAGTTATAATGTTGTTTTTTGCCTATTTTGGCTTGTTTTCGCAAAGTACTAATACTGCTAAAAATGAAACAATCGTTTTAATTAGTACTTCAAAAGGCGACATCAAAATAAAATTGTATAACGAAACTCCCCTTCATCGCGACAATTTTATTAAGTTAGTTAAAGATAATTATTTTGACGGAATTTTATTTCACCGGGTTATTAAGAGTTTTATGGTTCAAACTGGCGACCCTGATTCAAAAACAGCTGCTTCCGGGCAAATGCTAGGCAATGGTGGTCCTTCGTACACAATTCCTGCCGAAATAGTATCAAAATACTTTCATAAAAAAGGTGCGTTGGCTGCCGCTCGAACTGCTGATAATGTTAATCCAAAACGCGAATCTAGTGGCTCTCAGTTTTATATTGTTCAAGGTAAAAAATTTTCCGACGACGAACTTAATATGTATGAAACCCGTTTAAACGTAAAATTTACGAAAGAACAACGAGATGCTTATAAAACGGTTGGCGGTGCTCCACACCTAGATGGTTCATATACTATTTTTGGTGAAGTAGTTTCGGGTATCGATGTGGTTGATGCCATTTCGGAAGTAAAATGCGATAAAAACGATCGTCCTATTGAGGATATTAAAATTATTTCAGTAAAAATTATCAAACAATAAATACTTTTATAGTTTCAGATGAACGAACAAATAAACAACCTACTTAATCAAATTCAAGAATTTGTTCCCAAAAACAAAGCAGACCTCGATACATTCAAAATCCAATATTTAGGCAAAAAAGGCGAAATCACCGCTTTATTTGCGGGTATAAAAGATATTCCAAATGAATTGAAAAAAGATTTTGGTTTGTGGATTAATAAATTAAAGGTAGAAGCCCAATCAAAAATTGATTTTTTTTCCGAAAAATTTGAAAATGAGTCATTTGAAGTTAATTCGGGTATAGATTGTACCTTGCCAGCTAACTTTAGTCATTTGGGTGGTCGACATCCGTTGTCTATTACTACAAATAAAATTTATAAAATTTTCGAAAAAATCGGTTTCACTGTTTCGCACGGACCAGAAATTGAAGACGACTGGCATAATTTTACGGCGCTAAATTTTCCAAAAGACCACCCTGCCAGAGATATGCAAGATACTTTTTTTGTTGAAAAAGATCCGGATATTGCTCTTCGTACACACACTTCTTCAATTCAAGTTAGGGTTATGGAAAATACTAAACCGCCAATTCGCACAATTTGTGCAGGTAGAGTGTTTCGTAACGAATCAATTACAGCGCGCGCTCATTGTATTTTTCATCAAGTGGAAGGTTTATACATTGATAAAAATGTCTCTTTTGCCGATTTAAAACAAACCCTTTTTTATTTTGCTAAAGAATTATTTGGCGAAAAAACTCAAATCCGCTTGCGTCCTTCGTATTTCCCGTTTACAGAACCTTCTGCCGAAATGGATATAAGTTGCGATATATGTGGAGGTAAAGGTTGTAACCTTTGTAAATACTCAGGTTGGGTCGAAATTTTAGGCTGCGGCATGGTCGACCCAAATGTTCTGGAAAATTGTGGCATCGATAGTAAAGTTTATTCGGGTTTCGCATTTGGTCTTGGCATTGAAAGAATTACTCAACAATTATATAAAACAAAAGACATTCGTATGTTTTTTGAAAACGACATCAGATTTTTATCACAATTTAATTCATTTAATTCATAAAAAAAACTCTTATGAAGAATTACAAACTACTTAACAATGTTATTGGATGGTTAGTGTTTATTTTTGCTTCGGCAGTTTATATTATGACCGCCGAACCAACCGCTAGTTTTTGGGATTGTGGCGAATATATTGCTACTGCCTATAAACTTCAAGTTGGACACCCACCTGGTGCCCCTACGTTTCAATTAATTGGAAAAATATTTTCATTACTTGCAGGTGGCGATGTTACTAAAGTTGCTTGGTACGTTAATGTGATGTCTGCTTTGTTTTCTGGTATGACTATCGCTTTAATGTTTTGGTCGTTAACCATGCTTATTAAAAAACTTGCCCTGTTAAAAGACAATGTTCTTAGCAATCATAAAACAATAGCTATTTTGGGTAGTGCATTAGTTGGATCATTAGCTTATACCTTCTCGGATACTTTTTGGTTTTCGGCGGTAGAGGGCGAAGTTTATGCTATGTCATCGTTTTTTACTGCGTTGGTTTTTTGGATGATTCTAAAATGGGAACAAGTTGCCGACCAAAAAGACTCTTTGCGATGGCTGGTGCTAATTGCATACATGATAGGGCTTTCAATTGGTGTTCACTTACTTAATTTACTTACCGTTCCTGCTATAGTGTTTGTTTATTATTTTAAAAAATACACTCCAACCTGGAAAGGTGGCATTTTAGCATTCGTGTTAAGTATTGTTATTTTGGCGGGTATTCTTTTTGGAATTATTCCTCTTGTTGTTTCGCTTGCTGGTAAATTTGAAATTACTTTTGTTAACTCATTTGGATTACCTTTTAATAGCGGTACAATTTTTTATTTTGCTCTTATTATTGGGGGAATTATTTTTGGATTATATTACACTAAAAAGAAGTTAAAACCTGTTTGGAATACTATTATTCTTGCATTTTCTTTTATTTTAATTGGATATTCAACCTTTGCAATTCTTATTATTCGTTCAAATGCAAATACACCTATTGACGAAAATAATCCCGAAGATGCTGTGGCGCTATTGGCGTATTTAAATCGTGAGCAATATGGATCTACTCCTTTGTTTTCTGGTCAATATTATAATGCCCCCGCTGTTGGGTTCGAAGATGGAACTCCGTTTTATGTAAAAGATAAAAAATCAGGAAAATACATTGTTTCCGACGACAGAAAAGCGTCTATTCCAAAATACGACCCTAAATATTGTACTGTTTTTCCTCGTATGTGGAGTAATCAACAAGGACATCATGCCACTTTTTATAAAGAATGGGCGGGTATTAAAAACGACCCCAATAACCGCATTATACCTTCTATGGGACATAATCTTAGATTTTTTAAAGATTACCAAATTGGGTACATGTATCTACGATATTTTATGTGGAATTTCGTAGGCCGTCAAAACGATGTTCAAGGTTATGGTGGTGTTTTAAATGGAAATTGGATTAGTGGAATTGATTTTATCGACGAAATGAGAGTCGGACCCCAAGATAATATTCCCGAAAGTATTAAAAGCAAAGGACGAAATACATACTTTTTCTTACCGTTATTATTAGGTTTAATCGGGCTCTTTTTTCATTTCTATCGAAACTCCAAAGATGCTGTTGTTATTTCTTTATTGTTTTTCATGACAGGTCTTGCGATAGCAATTTACCTTAATATGTATGCTTATCAACCTCGTGAACGTGATTATGCTTTTGCCGCTTCGTTTTATGCGTTTGCTATGTGGATTGGTTTTGGAACATACGCTATTTACGACTTCATGAAAAAACATGTTAATCCTACTGTAACTGCGGTTTCATGTGTTATAGGTACATTAATTTTAGTCCCAGCTGTAATGGCTAACCAAAATTGGGACGACCACGACCGTTCTAATCGTTATACGGTGTTAGCTATTGCTTCAAATTATTTGAATTCGTGCGAAAAAAACGCCATCATTTTTACAAATGGTGATAACGACACTTTCCCATTATGGTATGCTCAAGAAGTTGAGGGCGTAAGAACAGATGTTCGAGTTTGTAACCTCAGTCTTTTAAATACCGACTGGTATATCGATCAAATGAAACGCAAAGCATACGAATCGGAGCCACTTCCTATGCAAATGACCAAGGATTTATATAAGCAAGGAACTCGCGATTATATGCCTGTTTTGCCACAAGATGAAAGTTATATGAATATTAAGTTGGTGGTAAACGATATTTTAAGCGACTCTAAAAGAGTTCGATTTAGCAACAATAAAGAGATGAATTTTATTCCTACTAATAAATTTATTTTACCTGTCGATTCGGCTAAAGTTATTAAAAATGGTGTGGTTTCGCCCGAAAACGCAAATTTAATTGTTAAAAATATCGAATGGGAAATATCCGATAATATTCTTCAAAAAAACATGATTGCCATGATGGATATTTTAGCAAACTTTAATTGGGACAGACCAATATATTTTGCTGTAACTACCGGAAATGATGCTTATTTTGGCTTAGAAAAATATTTTCAACTCGAAGGTCTTGCATATCGATTAGTGCCAATTAGAAACGATGTGCCTGCCGAAGATTTGTCGTTGGGTAGAATTAATACAAATGTCCTTTATAATAACTTAATGAATAAATTTACTTGGGGTGGTTTAAACGACCCAAGAGTTTATTTGAGCGAAGACAATACAAGGTTAACTATGACGGTTCGAACCATTTTCGGAAGATTAGCAAATGCTTTAATTAGCGAAAATAAAATCGACTCTGCTTTAAAAGTTTTAGATAGAGCCGAGGAAATAATGCCAAATAAATTAGTGCCGTATAATTATTTTAACTTGCCTTTTGCCGAAGCTTATTATCGAATAGGTACAACTGCTGCTATTGCCAAAGGAAATGCAATAATGGAAACGTTAATCAAAATATGCGACTCGGAATTAACCTATTATTTTAAATTTAAAGGAAGTTTTGCTTCAGGCGTAGATCGAGAAATTCAACAAAATCTTGGAATTCTTCAGCGATTGTCGCAAATAGCCGAAACGTATAAAGTTGATTCGGTTAAAAAACAAGCAGATAACATTTTTGAAATGAGTTATACTCAATGGGCTCAAAATAAAGGTAAAACGAGATAATTATTATTTTGAAAAATTCTCTAATTAACCCATCGAAGTTTGCAAAACACTTTTTTCCCAATTACCTCATTTGGAATTTCCCAAATGAGGTAAATTCGGTTTTTTTAACCTTCGATGATGGACCAACAGAAGAATTAACGGTTAAAATTTTAAATATTTTAGGCGAAAAAAAAATTAAAGCCACTTTTTTTATTGTAGGTGAAAATATTGAAAAAAAACCTGAGTTGTATAAACAAATCATTAATTCAGGACATGAGGTTGGTAATCACACACATAACCATTTAAAAGGTTGGAAATCCGAAACAATTAGTTATTTTAGAAATGTGCTCAAAGCATCTAAACAGATTGATTCTGCGCTGTTTAGACCTCCATACGGTAAAATAACTCTAAGGCAGGCAAAATATTTAAAAAACCGATTTGATATTATTATGTGGTCGGTTTTAACCTATGATTTCGACAAAACGGTAAGTCCGGAAGAATGTTTATTGCTTAGTATGGAAGTTAAACCAGGAAACATTGTTGTTTTTCATGATAATGTAAAATCCGCAGATAATCTTTTATATGCATTACCTCGTTTTATCGATTTTTGTCTTTCCAAAGGTTATGTTTTTAAAACAATAAGTGAAGGATTAAATAAAAAAGAAGAGGTTCTGTTTTGAACCCCTTTCTTTTATTATAAATGGTAATATTACTTTAAATTGCCATAAATATCAGTGGCTGTAACACTTAAAACAGGGAAACAACAATTGTTTACAAGTTCACGTGCTTGAGCACCAAGCCAAATACCTGATACATCAGAACTTTGTTCGGTCATTGTAACAATTAAGTTTGCATCAATTTCTTTTGCAAATTCAACGGTTGTTTGTGTTATGTGGTACGATTCGCGTTTATATATTTGATATCGAACATTTTTTGTTTTCAAATATCGTTCTACGGTATAAAGATATGAATCAATCAATTGACGTAATTCATGATTGGGTGAAGTGTATAAGCCTAAAACATGAACCTTAGCAGCAAACAATTTTGCAAATTTTACCGCTATGGGTAGTTTCTGACGAGTTTCTTCCGATAAATCAATTGGAACTAAAATGTCGGTTAATGCCCTGCTTACTTTTGTTTTATTTCGTATGGTTAATACTGGACAATTTACTGCCATTACAGTTCGATATGCGTTGTTTCCAATAAAATAATCTTCTTCACCCGAAATACCATGGGCTCCGACTACTACTAAATCGGCTCCAGTTTCCTCTGCTTCTTGAGCTAAAACTGAACTAACTTTTCCAGAAATAATTTTTGTAATTATGCTTTTCCCCTTTGGCATTAATGTTTTATGATCTTCTGCAATTTTTTCAAGCTTTTCTTTTGCTAATTGAGTATATTCATCTAAGTTCTCGGACATTAAACCTAAGGTTGTTCCTGGTGTTTGTGCCCAAATTAATGTGATATCGCACTTTGCTTTATCGGCAATAGTGGTGGCATGCTTTAATGCGTTAATTGACGATTCGGAAAAATCAGTTCCTACAATAATTCCTTTCATATTCTTTTGGTTTTATGTTGTTTTTATTATTAACCGTAAAAATACAATATTATTTTAAAATACAAACATTTTTTTTAAGTTTACGAAATTGTTGTAACACTATTTCAAATTATCTTCTTTTAGCGGGAATGCTTATAAGTTTTATAATTGATACCGTAGTTTTTGATTCAACTTTTAAAAAATACATCCCTTCTGAAAGCTCAGGAATATCAATTGTTTTTTCTTGCCTTGGTGGTTCAAATGTGAAATTTCCTTTGGTAATACATACTCCTCGCGAATCAATTAAAGAAAAAGTGAAATTTTCAAAAATATCTGATTTGATAAATAATTTTATATCACCTTGAATAGGATTTTGTGTTTTAATGTCTGCGGTATTTAGCTTTGAATTACTTGATACACCAGCATTTGTGTAATAAACTAAAAAATCCATGATTACCGGTAAGTGATCCGACATACTATATAATGCATTGGCAACATTGGTAGGTATTATGTTATTTGTTGGTGATATTATGGTTCCATTGTATCTGTTACCATCTTGTCCTAATGCATGATAAGTTGAAGGTAGTGCTTGTAAATTATCAAACCCATTTAATACCTGCGAAGATACCATAATATGGTCAAATCTATCGTCTAAACCGCCTGTTGAAAAACAATCGCCACTAGTATGAGTTGATTGCGTGTGGATGTTTTTAAATTGACTATTATTATTCCAGTTTCCAGGCGAATTAATTGGATCATAAAATCTTATGGCAGTATTGGGATAGTTTAATAATAGCTGATAAAACGATTCGTTTGATGTATAAACGTTAAAATCACCAGAAAGAACATAATTATCCGATACACCCCAATTGTTTAATTTTGACATAAGTGATTGAGTCATGGTATATCTGTCTGCAGTATCGGTCGTTCCAGCTTTCATGTGCCCAACTATCGAAACAAAAAAAACCGTGTCGCCTTGTTCTAAATCGGGAGTGTTAAAATATAGACGATAGATGTTAAAATCTCGAACAATAGTAGGAACTGAGGTGCTCGATTTTAAAGTTAGTTTTCGGCTATCATAAAACATCATATTTGCAATAGTACCACCCGATTGGCTTGTCAATTGTCCCGCTTTCCAGTAATTTACACCATTTATGTTCAATACGTTGTTTAAGATTCGTGTTACATGTGCTTGCGTAATGCCTATTTCATTAACTGTTATGATGTCAGGATTTACATAAGGGATAATTGTCTTTAAACTAGCATCTTTTACATCTAAACTATTATTGGTTGATGTGCAACCTCCATAAGGGCTTTGTAAATACTGCATTAAATTGTATTGCATAAGTCTAACTGTATCCTGAGCTTTAACAGAATAATTAAATGATAGCCAAACTATAATATTTAGTATAATACTGTTTCTAAGTGTTTTCATTTTAACTTTTATAATTTTCAAAAATACTTACAATGTTCGTTAAAATAATATTATTTTGAAAGTTTAGAATTTAATTAACAATAAATAAGTTGAACAAATTAAGAAAAAACAAAAACTTAGTACTTTTGCGAGCATGATTAAAGTTGAAAACATTTCCATTTCGTTTGAAAAACCAGTGATGAA
The DNA here is from genome assembly GCA_964521105.1 of uncultured Lentimicrobiaceae bacterium. GTDB lineage: Bacteria > Bacteroidota > Bacteroidia > Bacteroidales > WCHB1-69 > JAQUGA01. Next base: position 16,455 of record CAZFPO010000028.1, read on the forward strand.
AAATTTCTCAATGACCATTAATGATGGCGAAAAAGTTGCTATTGCCGGATTTTCGGGAGTCGGAAAATCAACATTACTTCATGCTTTGATGGGGTTTGTAGAAAAACAAAAAGGAGAAATTATAATCAATAACTTAGTGTTAAACGCTTCAAATATTCGGCAAATTAGAAAATTAATTAGTTGGTTGCCTCAAGAATTAAGTATGAGGTTTGAGATGGTTGAAGAGTTGTTTTACTACCCCTTTGGTTTTTCACAAAACAAAAAAAATACACCTCAAAAAAATTTAATACAAGAGGTTTTTAATAAACTCAAGTTAGAAATCGGCATTTTATCCAAAAAAACAGATGAAATATCAGGGGGGCAAAAACAAAGAGTAGTTTTAGCATCACAACTATTGTTAAATAAACCTATTTTATTAATGGATGAGCCTTCTTCGGCACTTGACGATGAGTCGCAGACAGCTGTGTTAGAATTGTTTAAATCATTTTCAAATATCACTCTGATTTCGGCAACACACAATCCAAAATGGATCGAAAGCATGGATAGAGTTATATATTTGCCCGAAATAAATAATAACAACCATGAATAGTGTTCAAGATATTTCATGGTTCGACCTCTCGTTAGGTTATGTTTTATTATTAATTCCACTTTTTTTTCTATATTATTTTCAAACAGGTTTAGTTAAATCTACAATTATTGCTATTGTCCGTATGACTATTCAGCTTTTGATGGTTGGAGTTTATTTAGAATATTTATTTAAGCTAAATCATCCTTTAGTGAATATAGTTTGGGTTTTATTAATGCTTGTAATAGCCTCTTTTACAATTATAAAACGTAGCGAATTAAATCGAAAATTATTTATTATTCCAACACTTCTTTCACTAATCATCAGTGTTTTTGTGGTGGATATTTACTTTCTGGGATTCGTAGTCGGGTTTGATTTTTTACTAGATGCAAGATACTTGATTCCAATTAGTGGAATGATGATAGGAAATTGCTTATCAAACAATATTGTGGCTCTAAACTCATTTTACGACCATTTATCAAAAGAACAAATTCTATATAAATATTCAATTGCAAATGGTGCAACTATGGGCGAAGCGCTGAGAATTTTTATGAAACAAGCACTAACAAAATCAATTAATCCAATAATTGCAAGTACCGCAGTTGTAGGATTAATTTCACTTCCTGGTATGATGACAGGACAAATTTTAGGTGGAAGCAATCCAATTATTGCTATTAAATATCAAATAATGATAATGATAACCATTTTGGTTTCATCAATTATAACGGTGGTTTTATCAATAAAAATATCAAATAAGTTCGTTTTTAATAATTTTGATATGCCATTAAAAAATATAAGAGCATTTAAAAAACGAACTAAATAAAAAAATTCTAATTTTGCAAAATATTAAATGGCGACACATTGTATTCGGATAGAATTGGAATAAATCAATTTTGAAAAATTATGTGTACGTTTGTCAAAGAAAGTAAGTAAAAAATAAAATCAGGTAAAATATGGCCAAAAATTTGGTAATTGTGGAGTCTCCGGCCAAAGCAAAAACAATCGAAAAGTATTTAGGTAAAGATTTCGTTGTTAAATCAAGCATGGGACATATCCGCGATCTTCCATCGAAAGATATAGGAATAGATATTAAAAACAATTTTGAACCACTTTACGAAGTATTAGCCGATAAATCGAAAATAATAGGCGAATTAAAAAAATTATCAAAAGCTTCAGAAGTTGTATGGCTAGCTACCGACGAGGATAGAGAAGGAGAAGCCATTTCGTGGCATTTGATGGAGGCATTGAACATCCCCGTTGATAAAATTAAACGTATTGCTTTTCATGAAATTACCGAACGTGCTGTGTTAAATGCTGTTGAAAACCCTCGCTTAATTAATTTCAATTTAGTAAATGCTCAACAGGCTCGTCGGGTTTTAGACCGAATTGTGGGATTTGAACTTTCGCCCGTTTTGTGGCGAAAAGTTAAACCAGCACTTTCTGCAGGAAGAGTTCAATCGGTTGCAGTTCGTTTAATTGTTGAACGCGAAAAAGAAATTCAAAATTTTCAATCACAATCGGTTTTTAAAGTTGTTGGTGATTTTTTAATTCATCGAAACAACGAATTTATTCCAATTAAAGCCGAATTGGATACCAAATTTGAGGATATAGAATCAGCTGAGAATTTTTTAAAAAACTGTATAAATTCTCAATATCAAATTTCAGACATTAACACCAATCCCGTAAAACGTTCCCCTTCTCCTCCGTTCACTACTTCTACTCTTCAACAAGAAGCTTCACGAAAACTTGGTTTTTCGGTATCTCGCACCATGACTCTTGCTCAACAATTATACGAAGAAGGATTAATTACATATATGCGTACCGACTCGTTAAACCTTTCCGATTTAGCTATTGGTGCAACAAAAAAAGAGATTATTTCGATATATGGCTCCGATTACTCTAAGGTAAGAAAATATACTACTAAAACCAAAGGTGCTCAAGAAGCTCACGAGGCAATTCGACCTACTTATATGAGTAATTCGGAAATTCAAAAAGAGGCTTCTTTAAATAAATTATATAACTTAATTTGGAAAAGAACCATAGCTTCGCAAATGAGCGATGCATTACTCGAAAAAACAAATATTATAATTGATATATCCAATCATAAAAATAAGTTTATTTCTACTGGAGAAGTTGTTAAATTTGATGGCTTTTTAAAAGTTTATTTTGAGTCGAAAGATGATGAAGAGGAAGAAAAAAATGAACAACAACTGCCGCAGGTTAAGGTGGGCGAAAAACTTACTGCTGAAAAAATTACAGCGCTACAAAAGTTTTCACAACATGCTCCCCGATATACCGAAGCTAGTTTGGTTAAAAAACTTGAAGATTTAGGAATAGGACGCCCTTCAACTTATGCTCCTACCATTTCTACTATTCAAAAACGAGGGTATGTTGTTCGTGAAGACAGGCAAGGTACAACCCGCGATATTTACATGTTAACCCTACAAAAAGGAGTTATAAAAAAAGATATAAAAACCGAAAAAACAGGATTCGAAAAAGCAAAAATGTTTCCAACAGATATTGGGATAATTGTAAATAATTTCTTAGTAGAACATTTTAAAGATATCTTAGACTATAATTTTACAGCTTCTGTTGAAAAAGAATTTGACGAAATAGCAGCGGGTGATATTGTGTGGCAAAAGATGATTTCTAAATTTTACACTCCATTTCATAAACACGTAACAGATGCCATAAATAATTCCGAAAAAGCTAGTGGCGAAAGACTACTGGGTGTTGATGCTAAAACAAATAAAAATGTTTATGCAAAGCTAGGACGGTATGGTGCAATGATTCAACTAGGAGAAGTTAGTGATGAAAATAAACCAACTTTTGCCAAAATGAAAAAAGAACAAACTATCGATACAATTTCTCTCGAAGAAGCCCTAGATTTGTTTAAACTCCCACGTGTTGTTGGCGAAATTGAAGGAAAAGAGGTTACCGTTGGTATCGGTCGATTTGGACCTTATGCGAAAATTGAAAATTCTTTTTATACTGTTCCTAAAGACAGAGATTTGATGGAAATTAGTATTGCCGAAATTGTTGAAATTGTTGAGCAAAAAAAAATCACTGAAAAACTTCGCGAACCCAGACTAATAGGTACTCATAACAACGAAAACGTTTTTGTAGCTGCTGGTAAATATGGTCCTTTTGTGAAAATTGGTGAAAAAAATAGTTCGTTACCACGGGGTACTGATATTTCCAAAATTGAACTTTCAGAAGTGTTAGATATCCTCGAAAAAGTTAGTTCAAATGGGGTTATTAAAACTTTTACCGAAAACCCAGAACTTAAAGTACTATCGGGTAGATATGGTCCGTACATTAGCTATAATAAACAAAATTTTAAAATACCAAAAGGCACTAATGCTAACGATTTAACTTACAACGACTGTATTACTATTACAAACTCTCCTGAAAACAAACCCTCTAAACGTAAAACTTTTAAAAAAACTAAAAAAAAGTAAGTTATGATGGATTTACACCTTTTTTTTGAACCCGTTAATGATGAAATAATATCTTTCGATAGTAATAAATATAGTAATAGTGCATTTGGAAATTTATTTCAAATTAATCGTTCCGAAAGTGAATTTCCAAGCCTCGAAGGTGTAGATATGGCTATAATTGGTATTTGCGAAGATAGAAAAGCACTCGAAAATCAAGGTTGCGGTAAAGCCCCAGATTATATTAGAAATAAATTATATCAACTTTATGCAAGCAAACCTAATACAAATATTGCCGATCTTGGTAATATTCGTAACGGGCAAAGCGTTAATGATACATATGTTGCATTAAGCGAAATAATGGCAATTTTATTTGAATATAATATTGTCCCAATTATTATTGGTGGAAGCCAAGATTTAACGTTTGCAATGTATAAAGCCTACGAAAAAATTAAAAGAGTAATTAATATTGTTTCCGTAGATTCCCGATTTGATATCGGTTCTGAGGAACAAGAAATTGACTCACAGGCATATGTCAATAAGCTAATTCTTCAACAACCAAATTACTTGTTTAATTTTACAAATTTAGGCTATCAAACTTATTTTGTTGAACAGGATTCTATTGAGTTAATGAAAAATTTATTTTTCGACACCTATCGTTTGGGTAATGTGCGGGCTGATATGCAAGAAGTTGAGCCTGTAATGCGAAACGCCGACATGGTTTCAATAGATGCAGGAGCGGTTAAACAAAGCGATATGCCAGCTAATTTTTTTGCATCTCCAAATGGTTTTGCCGGAGATGAAATTTGTCAAATAACACGCTATGCCGGAATTAGCGATAAGCTTACATCGGTTGGTTTTTTTGAATATAATCCATTGCTCGATAGTAATTGGCAATCTGCTGGATTAATTTCTCAAATGATATGGTATTTTATCGAAGGGTTTTATAATCGAAAAAATGATTATCCTAATATTACAAAAGACCATTTTATTAAGTATTTTGTCTCTATTCAGGATGGATTGTATGATATCAAATTTTATAAAAGCAAAAAAACTGAACGTTGGTGGATGGAAGTACCATATCCTTCAAACAAAAAAGCAAGATACGAAAGACATAATATTATCCCTTGTTCATACAAAGACTACGAAACCGCTTGCAACGATGATATCCCCGAAAGATGGTGGCAAGCATTGAAAAAGATGATTTAGTGGTTAAGCTAAATGCAAAATATTTTTTCGTAAAACTACATTAAATATAAATAATGATTTTATCGAACCGGAAGCGTAAAAATGCAAAAGCGTTCCCTCCCAGGCATTTATAATAAATTCTGATAATTTTTCAGCATCAACACGTGGATCCATTGTCCCGTTTTTCTTTGCTTCGATAATGCACATATAGTGTCCTCTTTTAACCATGTTAAATACATCAAATGCTGCTTGTTTTACATCTTGATTATTTGTCATGTGTATAATGCGGTTCGCTATAGTTCCAAAAGGAAAAGTATTTTTATTAACATAATGGTCAACATAATAACTATATAAATTTTCAATTCTTTTTAATGGCTCAATTTTTATATCACCTAAAATTGGCTCAATTAATTCTTGAATGTTTCGAGTATAATAGGCAATAATTTGCATTAAAAATTCATCATAATCACGAAATAAAACGGTAAACTCCTTTTCGCTTATATTCATTGCCTTGCAAGCGTTGTTTAACGAAAATTCAATGTGGTCGTTTTTTTGAAATACTTCAAGGGCTACTTGTGTTAGTTCATTTTTTTTTATTAATTGAACATCAATGTCAAATGCATTCATTTGGTAATATTTAAGATATTTACTTTGCCAATGCACAAACTTACAAAAAATCTTTTATTATATCCTTTAGCCGTTATGTAAATAAAATAAAATATACGTTAAATTTTTATTTTTCAGATTAACAGAGAGTTTGAGGTTAAATAGTTTAGTGTTTTATGAAATTATTATTAAATATATTGTTTTTACAGTCTATTAATTGAACTAAATACACTCCTTTAGAAAGCATAGATACATCAACTTTTGATGTAAATTGAGGAAAATTAAATGATTCTTCAATAACTAAGTGCCCTAATATATCATAAATAAAAAGTTTCCTTATTTCACCGTTATAACTATAAAATGTAAAATTATCACAAGTTGGATTTGGATATAATAAAAAATCACAAGTTTTTTTATAGCTAGCAATCGACTTTTTAATTTGAGGAGTTATTAAATGATAATTCGGGTTAACAATTATACTGTCGGCTGAAAAACTTAAATTTACAAAATATGTTTCTTCAATATCATTTAGATAAATTGAAATTAGCGTGTCTTTAAAACAATTTTTTACTAATAATTCCACATTGCCATCGTAAATCAAATGGTTACTCATTGAATTTTTTTGGTTCAAATGAATCGTTAATTTGTTTTGATCATCGATTAATGCAATTAGAGTAAGTTGGGGAAATCCCTCGCTATAAAACCAGTAATCAAAAAAAATATCAAAATTCAAGTTAGAAGTGTTTTCTAAAATAGTTTTAAAATCAATTGTCGATGAAAAATTGTAGGAATAAACATAATCATTTAAGTAGTTTTTCATTGTTAAATAGTATAAAGAATCGCCAATTTGATGATGAATCATATGAAGCAACATGCCTCCTTTTTCGTACGATAATCTGCCTGAAAAAATCCGGTTTCTATCATTTGTGTCATTTACCCATACACTACCGTTTGATTGAGAAGTAATGCTGTTTACACAATATTTTCTCCAACTATCGAAGCCATTTGGCGAGGGTTCATAATTTAGTAATAAATTTGATGTATAAGTTGCAAATCCTTCGTTTAGCCAGACATCTCTCCACGATGAGCAAGTGATGTAATTACCAAACCAATGATGCGATAATTCGTGTGCAACTAACATGTATGAATAACTGGACATAAAAGTAATCGTTTGGTTTTCCATACCTCCATATCCAGGTATTTGAGCATGTCCATATTTTTCTTTTTTAAAAGGATAAACGCCGTAGGTAATATTAAAATAGTTCATCATAATGGCTGTAGCAAAGCTGTGTTGTCGATATTCTGCTTCATATTCGGGGAAAACAAAGTTCATTATCGGAATAGTGTCTTGTTGATAATAAGCAGTATCGTTATACAATATATAGTTGGTTGTGGCAATACCAACCAAGTATGGTGTTATTGGATAGCGATGTTTCCAAAAAGAAAATCGTTGGTTATCAATAATGGTATCCGAAATTAAAACTCCATTTGAAGCAGACAGATATTTTGATGGAGATTCAATGAAAATATCCATTGAGTCTATTTTGTCGGATAAGCTATTTTGGGTTGGCCACCAATCAGCACAGCCGTATGGTTGCGATTGAGTCCAAAATATGGGAACAGTATCATGTTTTCCAAAGTTAGTTGAGTTATTATTAAAAACATTATGCGGTATACCTTTATAATGAATGTAAATAGAATCAACTCGATTTTTTGAAAAATTTGAGTTGTTTTCAATTCTTATTTTATGATTTAATCGTGTATATGGATATTCTATGTTTTGATATTTTAAACTTACCATGTGAAACGTGTCATTTAAGTCAATTTCAATAAGGTTTGTTGTTTCAAATGGTTTAAAATAAATTACCGATTCACCTTCAATAAATGTAGTATCGGGATTTACTTTGAAAATTAATCGTTGATATGTAATGTTAATTTGTGCAACATTAGTGTTTAAAGTGAAAGCAAAAACCAATGATAGAATTGCAAATTTAGCTTTCAAAAGGTAAGGTTTTATTTAAAAACATGATTAAAAATTGCTTCTGTTGCTCCGTTATTTCTGATGGTAAAAGCTTTTGAAATTTCGCTGCATTTACTTGTTTGTTCAGTATTATTTATAAAATTTGTAATTAAATTGGTTAATTCCTCCGAGTTATTAATAGAAAAAGCACCACCTTCCATTATCAACGAAACGGCTTCTTGAAATTTTTTGTAATTAGGTCCAAAAATAATAGGTTTTCCATAGCAAGATGCTTCTAAAATATTATGTATTCCTTTGCCAAAACCTCCCCCAATATATGCTAAAAAACCATATTGATATAAGCTACTTAATAATCCAACGGAATCAATAATTAAAACGTCAAAATCATTTTTTTCGATTAATTGAAGTTGCGAAAATCTCATACATTTTCTGTCTTTAAAACAATTTTCGATAAATTTAATTCTAACCTCATCAACATCATGAGGTGCAATTATTATCTTAATTTGTGGGAATTGAATCGTTGCTTTTTGGATAAGCTTTTCATCATCGAGCCAACTACTACCAACTACTATGGTTTTATTAATATCTAAATTTGCAAACTGTTCAATGTTTATTGGTTTACTGCAAATTTCTGATACTCTGTCAAAACGAGTGTCGCCCGACTTAATTGCATTTTCAATTCCTATGGTTTTTAGGAGTTGCAAACTTTCTTGGTTTTGAGTGTAAAAAAAACGAATTTTTTTTAATTGTTTTCTAAACCACGTTCCGTACCATTTAAAAAAAATATGATTTTTGCGGAAAATTGCTGAAATAATGTATAATGGAATTTCATTTATATTAAGCCGATTAATATAGTTGTACCAGTATTCGTACTTTATGAAAAACACCTTTTCAGGGGATATAATTTCGATAAATCTTTTTGAATTTTTAATGGAATCGATGGGTAAATATGAAACATAATCAGCCACAGTATAGTTTTTTCTGATTTCGTAACCCGAAGGAGAGAAAAAAGTTAGCAATATTGCATATTCTGGTTTTTCTTTTTTAACTTTTTCAATAAAAGGACGCCCTTGTTCAAATTCACCGAGTGATGCACAATGAAACCATATAATTGGTTTATTATTATTGTTTTTAAAATCAATTAAATGGTTAAAGATATTTTTTCGCCCATTAATCCATAGTTTAGCTTTTGGATTAACTATTGAAAATAGTTTTATTATAAAGCCATAAAAAAAAATAGATATGGAATATAAAAGCCTCATAAACTATTTTTATTTGTAGTAAAATGGGTCGGGACTTCTTTTATAAATTGGAATAATCCAACCGGCTTTTATTCCAAAAATTACATCAAAGCGTTTCTCTTCAAATTTTTTAGCAAGAATAAAATCCCACGAACGTCTGTTCTCGGTCCATGCAGCAGAAATTTCTAATCCAACATAAGTGTTAAATATATTTTTTTTATTAATCCAAACATAGCCAACAAATTGATTTAATGCAAAGCCATTAGATAGCTTATCATAACCCTTTTTATAATCGCCTTTTATTTGTGGTGCTAAATTTAGAGGGTTGTTTATTAATATTTTATGTTGCAATAATCCTATCCCCGAGTTAACCCAAATACCAGAATTTTTATTTTTTGTAACCGGAAATATCTTGCCAAATTTCAAAAAGGTAGTCCAACCTCTTTCCATTAAATTAATTTCGGCATACTGACCATTTCCGTCAATAATAACACCTTCTGTTGTAAGAATTGAAGCTAAATATGAATTTTCATTTTTCACATCGTCTCCAAAAAAATAATTATAAGAACATCCAAAAGTAAAGTTGTTTTTATTTTTAATATTAAATCCGGCTCCAACAATCGAGTTCATGCCAAATCTTTTTGACATATCTGCGGCGGGCATATCGTAACCAGCATTAATATCAAAAAACATTATTAAATCACTTGAATCTATTGGGGTTTGAGAATAGCTCTGAATTGAGAGAGTTATATAAAATAACAGTAAAAAAAAAGTTTTTTTCATTTGAAAACAAAAAATAAATATTAATCCAAGCAAAAGTAGTAGAAAAACTACAATACATAAGCTTGTTAACGTTTTTTTTGGTAATTGAGTATGTAAATAAGGAATTTATTTATTCAGTGGGTTTAGGCATGCAGTATTGAATAATTAAATCAATCACGTCTGAATAACCAAGTTTGTTTGCTTTATCCCAGTCTTCGCATGCACCGGTAGTGTCTTTTAGTTCAAATTTTGCTAATCCTCTGAGATGAAATACCTCAGCATAATTTGGTTGTAATTCGAGTGCTTTATTATAATCTAAAATGGCATCCTGATATCTGTTAAGATGGTGTTTTGCTTGTCCTCGAAAAGCTAAAATATTTGCATCATTAGATTTTAGCACGTATGCTTTTTCAAAGCTATCAAGTGCTTTTTCGTAATGTTTTTTTTCTAAATGCTTTATTCCGAGTTTTAAAAAATCATCTGATGTGCTTTGCGAAAAAGCAGTTAAACTAAAAATAGAAACTAAAATGGATATAAATATATTTTTTTTCAGTGTTTTCATAAAATGGTTTTTATTTAATTACTTTTTAGGCTTAACGGTAGAGCCGTCATTATCTAAATAATCCTTACAAAATTCTATTAATAGCTCCATTGCTCTTTTTTCGCCTTTTTCGTACGATTTTTCCCAGTCTTCACAAGCTCCATTCATATCTTTTAATTCTGCTTTGGCAAGCCCTCTAAGATGATATACTTCAGCATAATCGGGCTCAAGTTGAATGGCTTTATTGTAGTCTAAAATAGCTTCTTGGAACAAGCCTAAATAATGTTTTGCTTGACCACGGTGAGCATATAATTCTTGGTCGCCATTATCCATTGCAATGGCTTTGTCAAATAATTCTATCGCTTTTTTGTAATTTTTTCTGGTTATTTGATTAACTCCTTGGTCTAATAATTCACGAACTGTTTCTTGAGAAAAAACACTAAAACTTAGTAAAACAAGGGTAAACATCAAAAATATTTTCTTCATTGGGCGTGCTTTTAATGGTTATCTTTATAAAAAAACAAAATTAATCAAAAAATATTAACCTACATTTAATTTCAAAAGTAAGTTTTTTTTAATTATCTTTCAATAACTAAGCCAAATTATGAAATTTTTCTTTAATGTGTCGTTTCTTTTTTTGTAATTTGAATGTGTAGTTACTTTTTAATCATACCTGTCCGAACAAATTGGTAATACTCTAATTAATGATTCATATCAATC
>CAZFPO010000029.1:0-27386 GCA_964521105.1 uncultured Lentimicrobiaceae bacterium
TAGAGTTTTAAATGGATTTGATTAATTTAATGTTTTAAAAATATTTAGTATGAAAAAAAAATTACTATTCGTTTGCTTGTTTTTTATTTTAATCGGATACACAAAAGCACAAATAGTGAATGGTAGTATTTTATCCAATGCGGATAATTTAACCGTAGTAAAAGTTTGGGGAACACATTATGAACGAGGATATGCTTATGGATATTTGTGTAGTTCAAAAATCATGTCGGTTTGGAATAACTACATACTCCCAAATTATGGCAGTTACATTCCGCTAGCAAAACAAATTATTGGCAATTCAAATATGTTTTCAATAAATCCTAAATATAAAACGGAAGTAGAAGCAATGCTCGATGGAATTGGAGCTGCTGGGTACGACACTACAGGACTTTCATATTTAGACTTATACGTTGTAAATTTTACAACCGATTTAGAAGGATTCGTTGGAAAAAAATTACCATCACAAAACTGTTCGAGTTTATTAAATTGGGGCAACGCAACCATCGGAACCGACTTAAATGGCAAATCGGTTATTTGTCATCACTTAGACGCTCCACAGTCGGATACAGCTATTATTAATAATCAAGTATTGGTTATTCACATTCCATCTGAAATTGATGAACAACCATGGTTTTTAACAGGCACTGCTGGTCAAATGGTAGCTTCGCAAGCAGTAAATAGTCATGGACTTTGTGTGTTTTTAAACACTGTTGACGGTTTTTCGGCAGAATACAATAAACAATACGAGCCAGTTACAATTACTATCCGAAATGCTATTGAAAGTAGAGATTTTAACAACGATGGAGTAAATAATGTTAATGATATTAGAGCAGCAGTATCAACTAACATTAATGGGTACGCACGTGGTTTTATTATATGTGCCGTTGCTCCATCATCAAATTTAATCGATAGTTTAATCGGTGGAATTATCGAATTAGCACCTCAACAACCCTACATTACTAATAGAACTATTGATTTTCAAGATTCAATAGTTGGAACAAATTTATATGCAGCCAATTCAATGATAAAGAGAAATAATGCATACGATTTTTGTTCCAGATATAATGATGTTAAAAACGAAATGAACGCTAATTATAACGGGCAAAATATTGGCTCTCAAGACAATTGGAATATTATGAAAAATTTTTCAACTCAAAACACAAATTTGCAAATGATACAAGTAATTCCCGAAAATAATATTTTAAAAATTTCGGTAAGAGACTCAGAACACTTAGCATATCAGAAAGAACCACTAATTTTTGATATAAGCCAATTTTTTATTCCAACGAATATCATTGAACAAAAGAAATCAACCGATATAGAACTATCCGTTTTTCCAAATCCAGTTATTGATAAAGCAAATGTAGTCTTTAATAATTTTGTGGGGATTTCGGAAATTGAATTATATGACGAAACAGGGAATTTAATTTTATCAATTAATTTTTCCAAGAAAACAGTTATCGACCTTTCCAATTTACCAAAAGGTGTTTTTATTTTAAAAGTAAAAACAAACGTTATGAATTATTATCAAAAGCTAATTAAACTATAATTTATTTACTTACCCCAATTATCTCTGTCCAAACTACGATAATGAATAGCTTCGGCAAGATGACCATTTTCGATATCAATCGAACCATCAAGGTCGGCTATAGTGCGAGCAACTTTTAAAATTCGATCGAAAGCACGAGCCGATAAACCGAGTTTTTCCATAGCATTTTTAAGCAAAGTAGTTCCTGATTCAGATATTTGACAATGTTCACGCAACATTTTTGAAGTCATTTGAGCATTGTTATAGACACCTTTTTGATTTTTAAATCTTTCTTCTTGAATTTTACGAGCTTTAATTACCCGTTTACGAACTTCTGAGCTTTTTTCGCCACTAGCTTTACTGGAAAGTTCGGTAAAATTTACAGGCACCACCTCCACATGAATATCAATTCTATCCATCAACGGACCAGAAATTTTATTGATATATTTTTGAACAACTCCGGGCATACAAGTACATTCCGTTTCGGGATGATTATAATAACCACAAGGGCATGGATTCATGGCAGCCACAAACATAAACGAAGCAGGATATTCAACGGTTAATTTTGAACGAGCAATAGTTACTTTGCGGTCTTCAAGTGGTTGACGCATCACTTCCAAAACTTGACGTTTAAACTCAGGTAGTTCGTCTAAAAATAAAACACCATTATGTGATAATGATATTTCGCCAGGTTGAGGATTTGAGCCTCCACCCACTAAAGCCACATCGGAAATAGTATGATGTGGCGAACGAAAAGGACGAACAGATATTAAAGAGTTACTTCTAAGAAGTTTACCTGCAACCGAATGTATTTTAGTAGTTTCGAGCGATTCGTGCAACGTTAAAGGAGGTAAAATTGATGGCAAACGCTTAGCCAACATTGTTTTTCCTGACCCAGGTGGTCCAATTAAAATTACATTATGTCCACCAGCAGCGGCAATTTCGAGCGAACGTTTAATGTTTTCTTGCCCTTTAACATCAGAAAAATCGAACTCATATTCAGAAATCCCTGATGCAAATTCTGCTTCAATATCCACTATTGTTGGCTCTAAAATTAAGTTACCATTAAAGTAATCAATCACTTGTTTAATAGAATCTACTCCATAAACCTCAATATCGTTAACTATAGCTGCTTCCTTTGCATTTTGCGAGGGCACGATTAAGCCTTTAAATCCTTTATCGCGAGCTTCGATGGCAATAGGTAAAATACCTTTAATTGGCTGCAAACTTCCGTCTAGCGAAAGCTCTCCCATAATAATAAAATCTTCAATTCCATCAGATTTGATTTGTTCAGAAGCGGCTAATATCCCAACTGCAATGGTTAAATCGTAAGAAGCTCCCTCTTTTTTAATATCAGCAGGAGCCATATTTATTACCACTTTTTTACCGGGTATCTTGTAGTCGTTGTATTTAAGGGCTGAATCTATTCGTTGTTGACTCTCTTTAACTGCACTATCGGGCAATCCAACCAAATGAAAATTAACTCCTTTTTCAATACTTACTTCAACGGTAATTGGAATTGCTTTAATTCCATAAATTGCACAACCATAAGTCTTTACCAACATATTTTATAATTTACTTTTTAGATGGCTTATATTTTGATTTTTCGAGTATGCCTCTATTATTTCCATCTTTCATCAAATCAGAAAGTTGCACCTCATTGTTATTCATGTATGAGCGAACAATTTGCCAACCAACCCATGTTCCAATTCGTCCGGGTGATTCTTTTGCAAAAACAGAGGTAAACGGAGCATCATTTATAAATTTCACAATAGCCCTATTATCTTTTGAATAAAGCAACTTGTTTTCAATCAAATACGACCAAATGTTTCCCTCATTTGCCTGAGCCCATTCGATTTTTTCGTTAGGATAACCAATTATTAAACTATCGGGCAAATCGGGCATCATACATTCGGTAAAATATAGTTTTTTGCCTTCAAAAATCATGTAATCCAATAGGTTTATGCACGTTTTTGAGTCGGGCAAATGGCGATAAGAAATTTCTTTAAAACAATCGGGTATAATAAATTCGGGTTTATAATGAAACGAAACATATTTTGGAATTCCCAACTGGTCGTAATACTTACTATTTGTTCCCAGATACATGTCTAATGCAACAATAAGCAACGAGTCCATATATTTTATGGGAAGTTCGTAATCAAAACCAGAAACATACGTATAAATATTGGGAACTTGAATATTGGGATAATACAATTTATAATACGACATCGATTCGTGAATATTTTTTGTGAATTCATTTAAATCGGGGAAAACTTTTTGAGTTTGTTGATAAACTTCTCTAATTAGCGGGTCGTTAATATAATCCCACAATTGCTTTTGATTACGCACATCATTTAAATCGCCTTCTAAAAAAAATGGATATTTTTTTTGAACAGCCAATAAATCCTCTAAAAAGAACTCTTTTCTGACTTTAAATAAATCTTGTTCATATCGTTGAACCGAAATTTTAATTTTTTCTTGAACCTCTTTCAATTCAGATTTTTTAAGTGAATGCTTTTTATCCTTATCTCTGTTGCACGAGTTACACGAGTTAAATAGAATAATTGATAAAAAAAATGCAATAACTGTTATTCCAAATCTTTTAATCATATTTGCGTTTTATTTTTTAATAATACAATAATTTACAAACTTACCTATTTTTTTCAAACTTTATACTTTCAATTATTGTTTTAAAACTAACTTAAATATTTTTTAGAATTAGTTTTTAATTTTACATGGTGTAAAATATAAAAAAGAAAAAAGTATCTTTGCAATTAGAAACATTTAATAAATAGTAACACCAAAAAAATAATTATATGAAAAAATTTACAGCAATTATTAGTTTTATATTTGTTTTTATCGGTTCAATAATTTCGCAGGACGACTCAAAAAGCTTTATTTTAAGTTTAAAGTTTGCACCATCAATTGACTTTTTGCAACCTAACACTAAAGATTATAAAAGCGACGGTGCATTACTGAAATACACTTATGGCTTAATTGGTGATATAAATATTGGTGGTTCGGGACACTACTTTTTAAATATTGGGCTGCAATTTAAAAACACAGGTGGCAAACTTAGATACGACGATAGGGTTATAATTGGAACAAACACAATAGCAGAAGATGTAGAAACTAGTAGAAGATACAAGTTGAATTATGTTAGTATACCATTGGCTTTCAAATTAAAAACATCACAATTTGGAAGAATGACATATTTTGGTCTTTTTGGTATAGATAATAGTATTCGAGTAAAAGCCATAGCTGATGACGAATACAAACTTCAAAATTCCAACACGGTTAATGTTAAAAACATAAATATTAATAAAAAAGTATCTCTTTTTAAAGAATCCATCATCATTGGTGCAGGCGCCGAATACACCATTAGCGGAAATACAAAAGCTTATGCAGGACTTGTATTCTATAATGGCTTTACCGATGTTTTGACTGGTTTAAATGGTAAAAATACTGAGACTAAAGAAAATGCGTTGAATAAATCAATAGAATTAATGATTGGAATTTCTTTCTAATCGTAAAAATAAATAATTTTGTAAAGGATTATTGAGATATCTTAATAATCCTTTTTCTTTTACTAAATCAACATTCATAATGAAAATAGCCATAGTTCAGTCATCGTATAAAAAAAGTGATATTTTACATAACACAAAAAAAATTGTATTATCAATTTCAAAAGCAATCGAAGAAAACTCGAAATTGATTTTTTTTCCGGAACTTTCAATTACAGGTGGATATGTAGGTAGTATAGCTAAATATAGCTGGTTTAAAACCAATTTAATGGATAGTTTTGAACAAATTTCAAAGCTTTCAGAAAACATTACCATAGTTATTGGCTCATATTATCCATTTGAGGATAAATTTTTAAACGCTATGTTAGTTTTCCAAAAAGGCAAATTGGAAAAAATAATTCCGAAACAAAATATTTTTGGCTTATCAAGTTCCGAAAATTCTTCATATATAATCGATAAAAAAATAAGTGATGAACAACCCACTTTTGTATTAGAAAAGTTGTGCTTTTCGGTTTCATTTTTTGATGATATTAAAAATGGATACATTTCTACTTATAATAAAATTAGCGAATTTGCACTGATAAGTGATCATACTCCTTTCGATTTTGGACTCAGAAATGAACGGCATAAACAAATCAGCAATTTTGCAAAAAATACAAATTCGAAGGTAATTTTTAGCAATCAAACGGGAGCTCATGTGCATCAAATATTTGATGGAGGATCGCTTATAACAAACAATAAGGGACAAATTTGTTTTGAATTCCCATTGTTTAAAGAGGATATTCAGTATTTTGATACAAGTACAATATTTGAAGAAGAAATAAAAGTAATAAATTATCCAAAAGCCGAATTAGTTTATCAAGCCCTTATTGTAGGTATTAAAGAATATTTTGCTCAAAATGGAAAAACAAAAGCAGTTATTGGATTATCTGGTGGTATCGACTCGGCATTAGTGGCAACATTATGTGTAAAAGCATTAGGAGCAAAAAATGTACATGGCATATTATTACCCTCAATGTATTCGACAAATCACTCTGTTGATGATGCTAAAAAACTATCCGAAAATCTTCAAATAACTTACGATATTGTTCCAATTAAAGATGGATATGACTCACTAATGAAAAGTTTGAGTCCGATTTTTCATGGTAAGGATTTCGACATAACCGAAGAAAATCTTCAAGCACGACTAAGAGCTGTAATTTTAATGTCGTATTCAAATAAGCATGGGCATTTATTAGTTAATACTTCAAATAAAAGTGAGGCTGCAGCTGGTTATGGTACTATGTATGGCGATTTGTGTGGAGGCTTAGCGGTTATTGGCGACTTATATAAAAACGAAGTGTATGATGTAGCAAAATGGATTAACCGAAATTCCGAAATTATTCCGAAAAGCTCCATCGAAAAAGCTCCATCAGCCGAATTACGCCCTGGTCAAAAAGATTCCGATTCATTACCAGATTATGATATTTTAGACAAAATTGTTTTTGCTCACTTAGAAGAATTCAAAACTGCAGAAGAATTAATTGCCATGGGATTTGATAAAAAAACTGTTGAAAAGATTTTAACATTGATTAGGATTAACGAATATAAGCGCTTTCAATGTCCACCATGTATAAGAATTTCAAAAAATGCTTTTGGAATAGATAGGCACGTACCATTGGTTTGGTAAAAATAGTTTTATTCGTAACGTAGTGCTTCAATTGGGTCTAACTTTGCTGCTTTAGAAGCGGGGTAATATCCCGATGCCACACCAACAATAAAACATAATACTACACCGAGTATAATCCAAGCCCAAGGAATAATAAATGTTGTACCAATAAATAATGAAACTAAATTGCCAACAATAATTCCGAATACGATTCCTACAATACCACCAATTTGACCAATTACAATTGATTCCACCAAAAATTGGATTTTAATTGTTTTGCTAGTCGCTCCAATTGCTTTACGAGTACCAATTTCGCGAGTACGTTCCGAAACCGAAACGAGCATAATATTCATTAATCCTATGGCTGCACCTAAAAGAGTAATTAACCCAATAAATGAGGCTGCAAGAGCTACAAACTTTAATTGGTCGGATAACATATTTGACAAGTTGTCGCTTTTAACAATCATAAAATTGTCTTTTTCCCAAACTTGCAATCGTCTAATTACACGAAACAAGCCGGTAGACTCTTGAATACATCTTTCGAGCAGATTGGCATCATTAACCATTACACTAATATTAAAAGAAACATTAGATTTTGGAAAATTGTGCCTTGCATTGTTAATAGGAATAAAACAATTTTTATCGCCCGAAAAACCAAAGCTTGACCCTTTTGATGCTAAAACACCAACAATCCTATACCGAATTGAACCAATTAAAATTTCTTTATCTATGGGAGTTTCATTATGTTTAAAAATACTTTTGGCAACATCTTTACCAATCATAACTACATAATCGCCTCCATAAGCTTCATCTTGAGTTAAACCCCTTCCCATTTCGATGGTGTTTCCCGAATTGGTCATATAATTTTCATCAACCCCAAGAATTCCAATATTAGGATTTGTTTTTTCGGAAGCAAATTTAACGGTTGCTGTATTTGTTGCAAAATAACTCAACGACACGGATGCCGGAAAATCGAATCTTTTTTTAAATTGCAATGCTTCGTCAAAAGAAATTTCTTTCATTTCAACCCTGTCGTGCCTACCACCACCCATACCTCCCATTTCGCGATTTCGGATAGTAAAAGTATTGGCTCCCATAAACGAAAAATTTGACTGAATAGAACTTTCAATAGCATCTAAAGCAGTTAAAATACCTACAAGGGCAGTAATTCCAAAAGCGATAATTAAAATGGTTAAAACTGTCCGAGTCATGTGACTGCGGATAGATTGTAAGGCAATTAAAATATTTTCAATTAAAACTTGTTTCACAAAAAAATTGAATTTAATCGTTAGATTTTGAGCCAAAAGCTAAATCGCCAGCATCGCCTAAACCTGGAACAATATACGCTTGTGCCGTAAGTTCCTCGTCGATTGCAGCAGTCCACAATGTGTAGGGAATACCTCTCATGTATCTTTTTACATATTCAATACCTTGCGAGCTTGCAATGGCACTCACAATATGGACATGTTTTGGTTTTCCATTATTAGCGATAATTTCTTTTAATGTTAGCACCATCGATTGCCCGGTAGCTAACATTGGATCGATTAAAATAAAAATTCTATCTTCGAGAGAAGGACTTGATAAATAGTCGATTTTTATTTCAAAACTGCCATCGCTATAATGACGGCGAAAAGCGGAAATAAATGCGTTATCTGCACTATCAAAATAATTTAAGAAACCTTGATGTAAAGGCAATCCTGCTCTTAAAATTGTACCTAAAACTGGTTGTTCGGAAATGACTGACACTTCTGCTTCGCCAAGAGGTGTAATTACATTTGCAGTTTTATACGGAAATGTTTTACTAATTTCATAAGCGAAAATTTCACCTAAACGTTCCATATTTCTACGAAAACGCATCCTATCGCTTTGCATTTCCACACTTCTAATTTCGGAAATAAAGGAATTTAAGAGCGTATTATTTAAACCCAAATTTTTCACCATAGCCATTTAATTTATTTATGTTCAAAAGTAGCAAAATATGATTTCATTTCAACGATTAAATTATACTTTTTAACCATTTATACGTTTTAAAATAAAACTTACGAAAAACTGAATTACCTGGAAAAACTCGAATCATTTGATAACGCACTGGTTTTGAGCCAAAACCCTGATAAAATCGACCTAATGAATCGGAATTTGACCCACAAAAATCTAATACTAAATTTTTTCCCGAATTTTGTTTGATAAATTCATTGATTAACAAAAACATAGCACCATTTGTATCCGAATCGCCTCCTCTACCCGAAAACAAAAAATAAGCTTGCGACATAATTACTATAAAAAAACCTCCAGCTTGTAAGTTGTTTTTATTATCGTAAACCATTAACAATTGTCCAAAGTGCATTGATATAAGCACATACATCAATTTTTCTAATCGAATATAGTCGGCATCTTTAAAATTAGAAAATTTTGCAACTTTACTACGTCGAAACAATTTAATTAATTCACTAATTGAACCATTGTTTAAAATTGTTAAACCACAATTTTCAGCCTTTTTAATGTTTCGTTTCGTATTTTGAGAATATTTTGAGTACAATTGATTATATGGCTCAACTATTTCCATTAAAAAAGTTCGATATGATTCAGCTTCAAAATTAGTAGGAGCTTTTGTTTGAGTGTTTAATCTTATCTCGGCAAACTTAAAATCAGAAGGTATTTCTTTGATAAATTGCAATAACACATCTTCGTCAACTGGCATTTTTGAAAAGACACCCAATTGAGGGACAAAATAGGGAGGAAAAATGTATTTTTGACCTCTTTTTATCTTAAAAGGCAACGGCATAACTGCCTCATAGTCGTTTAATATTAAAGCATTCCATTCATCACACACAATATCCAGAAACCAAGAACATGCAAAAATTCTAAAATTTATAGCATAAAAAACACAATCGTTCCATTTAGATTGATTTATATCTTTATTTTTTACGTATTTAATCATTTACTCGCCTGATATAAAACATTAAAAAAACTATCCAATTGAATACTATCGTTCGGCATTGCATAATTGTGCCAAACACCAATTAATGGGTAACCACTGCTTTTGGTATCCTCAACAATTTGCAACATTTTGTCAGTAATTTGAATCACATCTTCGTTATATACTTTATTTAGAGCAGTATCCATAAACACAAACGGATGCAGCGTTAATGGAAGTATTTTATTGTTAATTAAATCAAAAGCCGAATAAGGCATTGATGTTCCAGAGCGATATCCCCAGCAGTCGGTAAATCCAACAGAATAATCATTTGTGATATGATTTTCAATTAATAAATGCCAATATTCGGGCAACCGATAACGTAAAAAATGTTGCCTATTATAAGTTACGTTTCGTGATAAAATCTTTTCCAAGCATTGTTTTTCTTTTTTGAAAAGGATCTTTTGATCTTTTGTATAGTATGATGAGTGAAGCTCAACCAAGCTATGTTGGGAAAGTCGGAATAATAAATCGCGATAAAGTTTTGAGTTAGGGCTACTATTTTTATCAAATTGAGTGTTTTTTGCTACTAAGGCAAAAAAAACAGCCTCTAATTTATATTCAATCAACGAATTTATAATTAATTCAAAAACATCAAATGAATCTTTTTTTGCTTTAGCCCATACTTGAATTCGATTTTTTAGTTGTGCTAATTCAGCATTAACCATTAATTTGGCACTTCCCAATACATGGCGTTTAATTGGTTTAGCCAGATGTGCAAAGGCAATATCGATATCGAATGTAGGCGTAAATTTGTATTTATTAATTTTAGGTGGAATGTTATATTCATTTTGTTCGAGTAGCTTTCTTATAATGAATGAAGATACTTCAACCATTGGAAATTCGATAAAATTTTTAATTTTTGATTTTGAAACTATAAAACGTCCATGTTTATCAATTGGAATATTATTTTGATGTTCTTCGTATTGAGTTAAAAAGTAAAAACTTAATGCAAAGGGGTCGAATGGTAATATGCCATCGTTACCCACCGAAAATGGATATTTAAAACTCATGAAATCAGCAAAGTCGAATTTAACATTCTTTACACCATCTTCAAATAGTAACGAATGAGACTTAAACCATATTCCATTAATAGGTTTTTGCGTTCCGTAATGAACTAAGTTAGGCAAATTTTCGCCATTATAATTTTGTTTTTCGGTAATTTGAAATGGAATATTTTGTAATTCATTAAACATAAAATCGAAGATGTATTTCAAACGTTCGGTTGAAGTATCAACAATAATATGTACTAAATTTTCCATCATCAATATTGAATTAAAACAGACCCATAGGATAAACCTACCCCAAAACCCGATAATAAGACTAAATTTCCTTTATTAATTAAGCCATTTTCAATTGCTTGAGCTAATGCGATAGGAATTGAAGAAGAAACAGTATTTCCATAATTTTGAATATTACGGAACATTTTTTCGTTAGGTATTTTTAAGCTTTTTTGCAACGAATCGAGTGTTAAAGCACTAGCTTGATGAAAAATAAACATATCAACATCTCTCATTTTTAGTTCATTTTCGTCTAAAAAATTTAAAATATGTTCTGGTATTTTTGATCTTATATAGTTCCAAATTCCCATTCCGTCCATAAAGATATTTTCTTCCGATTTAATATTTCCTCCATTGTCGATATATGTTTGGGAAGTTGACTCCGATTTTGGTGTTTTAAAACCACCTGCAGGAACATAAAACTTTTTAAAATATTTTCCTTCCGAACCCAAACTTTGGGCAATAATTCCTTGATTATCAGAACAAGCCACAATATACGATACCGAAGCAGCATCGCCAAACAAAGTTCTTGTTGAACGATCGCGAGGATTTATTAGTTTTGAATAGGTATCAGCAGTAATTAGTAACACATTACGAACAACCGACGAAACAATTAAAGATTTTGCAATAGTTAATGCATAAACATACCCCGAACAAGCCAAATTAATATCAAAAGCCATTACATCTTTCCGAAAATCAAAGTGGCGGTGAATTAATGATGAATTTGGAGGCATTATATAATCAGGGGTTTGGGTGCAAAACAAAATGGCATCTATTTCGTGAGATTCAATTCCGCTTATTTTAAAAAACTCTTTGCAAGCTCCAATTGAAATATCTAGAGCGGTTTCGTCATTTTCGGCAATATGTCGCTTTTCGACTCCTGTTTTTTTGGCAATTGATGACAAATCCCACCTTGGATTTTCAGTCATTAAATCGTCATTTGAAACTATTTGTTTAGGAAAATTATAAACAATTCGTTTTATATATGCATTCATTTTTTAATAATTCTTTTAATTTATTATTTGAGTTTAACTCTATGGCTATCGAAGAACTTCGACCATGTCCAGGAAATATCTTAGTTGTTTCGGGCAACAAAAGAATTGAGTTAATTGCTTTTCGATAACTTTCAACAAATTTATCTTTATTAATAGTCCCATCCAATCTTCCTTTAAACAAAATATCCCCGGTAAATACAGCATTTTCAATAACAAAACAGCAATGCCCCTGAGTATGAACTCCCGTGTGAATTACGTTAATATTAAAGTCCCCAATTCCTAAATTTTCACCACCTAGCAAATTTACATCTATTGTTGGAACTTCCATAAAAGATTCTTTTGCTATAAAATGTCGATACATGTTTAGTTGAGTAAGAAGTTTGGCATCTTCATTATGAATATAAAATGGAATTCCATAATTCTTTTTTAACTCCGAAACTGCACTAATGTGATCAAAATGAGCATGAGTAGCTAATATAGCTAACGGTTTTAATTTATTTAATTCTATAAACTCAATTATTTGACTAGCATTATCTCCAGCATCAACAATAATGGTCTCTTTTTTATCATTAAAAACAATATAACAATTCGATTTAGCATTACCAAGCTGTAGTGTTTTAACTTGAATCATATTTCTATCACCTCCCCACTCATGAAAAAACGATTATCTTCTATAATTTTTATTGTAAACGCAGCTAATTCGGATAATGACATTGATTTCCTTTTTTGCAATTCTTCATACACACCATTTGGCAATTTTAAAGCCATCTTAGTTTCTTCAATAATAGGTAGTCTTATTGAACATGTTTTAACATTAAAGCGATAATATTCATTGTCTAAAATTTTAAAAAAATGCTCCATGACAATTTTATTCATTCCATATAAACAACTACCCTGATTTGCAATGGCAACAACTACACTACTATAATTTAGTAATAATCCTTTTCTTTGTATCATCATCAAGGTTGCAACTTCTTTTATAAACATCATTGATGAACCTAGCTCTTTTGAAAACGTCTCATCTATTAGAGTTTTAGACAATAAACCAATTGGAATTGAAATATCCTTTCCAATACAATGAATGTAGAAATCAATTTTAATTTTATTTTTTCGTATATCACTAAAATATTTTTGGACGGCTTCATCATCATTAATATCCAGCACTGAATAGTGGCAATTGGGGCTTTTAAAATTTTGATTACTTCGACCAATTCCATAAACTGTATAGCCTAAATCTGAAAAATAATTCATCAAATATGAACCAATACTGCCCGAAGCACCGCCAATTAAAATTATATTACTCATTATTTGAAATAACTAATTTTTTTTTCGTCGCACAACATTTCGATATAATCCACGAAGCTACGGATATTTTCAAAAGGATTATTTCTCATTTGCAATGCTCTTTCGTCGGCTAAAACTAAATGAACATTATATTCCTCTTCAAATCTTTGTTCGGTTAATACAATAAAATTAATCAGTTCTAACGAATCAAGAGATGAGCTTTTCCCATACAATAAAGTATTTTCGGATTTTTCAATGATTTTTTCTCCTGCAAATTGTTCATTCATTTCATCAATTACTTGATATACCAATTCTAAAATAGGTGAATTCATTATTGATTTGTTTAAATTATTTTACGAAAATACAACTTTTCGACAATAAAGCGGATTTTTGAGGGAATTATTGTGTATTTAGTGTCTATTAGTCGTCATCCGACTATGTTACGAATAATACAATAGTCCGAACAATTGTCCGAAGTCAGAGACTTCGGAGATCAATTAGTCCGAAGTCAGAGACTTCAAAATTCAATTAGTCCGAAGTCAGAGACTTCGGACAATAATGGATTTGCATTAATGGATTTGCTTTTATTTCGAGAAAAACTTTTCAAGCTTACCTTCAACAAAAGCCATCCGATTTGAATGTAAGGTTAATGCTAAAAATAAAAATGGTAATGCCAAACTTTTATATCTAACCAATGCTCCCATATTTGGAGTTACTAAACCAGATAAAATCAGTAATGAAATAGCAAAAAACATACTTAACCAGAAAAAATTATTAGTTTTAATTGATTTCCATTTCATGGTTAAAAGAAAAAATATCGCTACCACCAATAAAATTATGTTTTCTGTTGCAGCCAACTGTTTGGGCCAAATATTAGCTTCCCAAATCCAAGGACGAGTTAATGCATTAAATAATGCTTCGGGCGAATGATACACAATACTCCAAAATGAATTTTCAAGTACAGGAATGGTAAATGTACTCCCCGAACCGTGTACACTCAGCATGTTTATGAAATCAATGTTTTTTGCATAAATTAAGTACACAAACGAATAGGAAGGCTTAATAAAAGCTACTATCAAGCCTAAACCAATCCACAACCCAAAACTTGCCAGATAATAAACCAAAGCATTGAACTTTTTAATTCGTGAGTAAGAAAAATGTGCAAACAGAAGTGGTGTCAAAAGCATAAATACATAACTTTTTATATTTAGCAATAACCACATCGACAAAATGAACAACAATACAGAAGTTATTTTAAACTTTTTTGAAATTTTAAAATAATAGAATAAGCTCAATCCTAAGGCTAAAACGAAAATAGGCTCTTTGATGTTTCCCGAAGACCAAAACAAGGTGCTTGGGATAATAAATATGGGTAAAATCGCTTTCCACCGATGTTCAAAACAACAGCACAATACTGATTTATAAATTGCCATCAATCCGATAAATGACAAAAAGGACATTAATATCAGATGAACCAAATAATTGTTAAAACTCAAAAAGTGAAGCAGTGCATTAATGCGAATAATAGTACGATTATCATTTGGAACAACCGAGTCATAAGGACGATTCCAGTAATTCATCTGTTTTGTATTCAACTCGTCTTCAGCGTTGATACTCACTCCAGTTAGCAGTTTTATGAAACTCATTTTGTTTGTTTTAGCCAAATTAAAAAGAGTTTCTCCATCATTATAATACACTAATGAATCATTACCTGTTTTATATGGTTCATAAAACGAATAAATTAAAAAGAATGCTA
The DNA here is from genome assembly GCA_964521105.1 of uncultured Lentimicrobiaceae bacterium. Taxonomy (GTDB): domain Bacteria; phylum Bacteroidota; class Bacteroidia; order Bacteroidales; family WCHB1-69; genus JAQUGA01. Next base: position 14,990 of record CAZFPO010000029.1, read on the forward strand.
TAGTAGCCATAACTTTTAATATCCAAACCGAAAACACCAAGTTGCGATTAGCAAAAGTTAGGCGAAAAAAAGGCATGTAAGCAATCAATAATGTGATGCCAATTAAAAAAATAAGTGCGATAAGAATTTCAATAAAGGTCAAAATTTACTTTTTAATTTTTTCAATCCATTTTCTTGCATTAACAAAAGCTTCAATCCAAGGTGTTACCTCATCTTTTTGATGTTTTGGCTCAGTATACGCCCATTGCCAAGGAAATAAAGCTCTTTCGGGATGTGGCATTATGGCTAAATGGCGGCCGTCGTCGGAACAAATAGCAGCCGTGTTAAACGGAGAACCATTTGGGTTGGCAGGATATCCACTATAACTATATTTTGCAGGAATATTATACTCATTTTCCGAATAAGGTAAGATAAATTTTCCTTCACCATGCGAAATCCAAACTCCAAGCCTTGAACCAACCAAGCTCGAAAGCATGATGGAATTTGAAGGCAAAATATCCAACGTTACAAATCCAGATTCAAATTTATGTGAATCGTTATGAGTCATTTTCGGACGGATGTTGTGTTGAGGATAAATCAATCCCAATTCTACCATCAACTGACAACCATTACAAATTCCCATACTCATGGTATCATCACGTTTATAAAATCTATCCAATGCAGCTTTTGCTTTTTCGTTATACAAAAACGCACCAGCCCAACCTTTTGCTGAACCTAATACATCGGAATTTGAAAACCCTCCAACAAACACAATCATATTCACATCTTCCAATGTTTCAGCTCCCGAAATCAAGTCGGTCATGTGTACATCTTTTACATCAAAACCAGCCAACCATAAAGCATACGCCGATTCGCGGTCGCAATTACAACCTTTTTCACGAATTATTGCTGCCTTTATGCCTGATTTAGTTTTTCTATCGACATCAAGTCCTAAACTTTGAAAAGTACCAACAAAACTTTCGGGATATCGGAATATTAATTCTTGATTTTTAAAATTATCGTAACGGGCTTGAGCCTGAACTTCTCCACTTTGGAACACATCCATCAAATAAGAAGTCTCATACCAAACATCTCGCATTTCAAATAAATCGAAAACATAATGTTGTGATAAATGTCGAATGTTCAGCTTATTATTTTTCGTTATTTTTCCTAATGAATAGAAAAATACTCCTTCATTTTTTAATATTTCTTTTGCTTCATTTCCCTTCACTTGAATTAATACCGATGGTTTTTCGCTAAATAAAAGTTTTACAATATCCGTTTCGGAAAATAAATTCAAATCAATATTGATTCCGATGTAATTATGAGGAAACATCATTTCGAGTAGTGCCGTAATTAATCCTCCTGCCGAAATATCATGGCCAGCTAAAATTAATTCTTTATCAATTAAAGTTTGAATGGTATTGAATGTATTTTTAAAGTATAAATCATCATTAATTTCAGGAACATCATTTCCGATAGCGTTAATAATTTGAGCAAAAGAGCTTCCGCCTAAATGGAAAGGACTTTTACAAAAATCGACATAGATTAATTCGCTATCCACCTCATCTTGCAATGCTGGAGTGATAATTTTTCGGATATCATCAATTTCGGCAGTAGCAGAAATAATTACCGTTCCAGGAGAAACCACTTTCGTTCCATCGGGATATTTTTGAGTCATAGAAAGTGAATCTTTTCCGGTTGGAATATTAATGCCCAATTCGCAGACAAAATCACTGACGGCTTTCACTGCTTTGTATAATCGAGCATCTTCGCCTTCGTTTTTACAGGGCCACATCCAGTTGGCACTTAACGAAATCCCTTTTATTTGTTGCTCCAATGGTGCCCAAACAATATTTGTTAATGCCTCGGCAATAGCTAATTTTGAACCAGTTTCTGGATTTGCCATGGCAGCCACAGGGGCATGTCCAACCGAAGTTGCAATTCCCTTTTTACCTCGATAATCAATGGCAACGGCTCCTAAATCACTCAAAGGCAATTGAATCATTCCAACGCATTGCTGACGGGCGACTTTTCCTGTAACCGAACGGTCGACTTTGTTGGTTAACCAGTCTTTACAAGCAACTGCTTCGAGTTTCAACACCTCTTCGACATACTCTTTCAATTTCGAGATATCATACTTGAGTTCTGGAAAATCTGTGGCAACAGTTTTGTCATTCATAACAGTTTTAGGTGGATTTCCAAAAAAATCAGATAATTCTAAATCAATCGGATTTACTCCTTCTTTGGTATTTTTGAATGTAAATTTATGATCGCCAGTTGTTTTTCCAACTACATAAAATGGTGCACGTTCTCGTTCGGAAATTTTACGAATAAAATCTTCATCCTTTTTATCAATAAGTAAACCCATACGCTCCTGCGACTCATTACCAACAATTTCTTTCATCGAAAGTGTTGGGTCACCAACTGGAAGTTTTGTAATATCAATTTCGCCACCAATGGTTTCGACCAATTCCGACAAACAATTCAAATGCCCACCGGCACCATGGTCGTGAATGGAAACAACTGGATTGTTGTCCATTTCGGCTAATGCACGAATCACATTATAAGTCCGTTTCTGCATCTCGGGATTTGATCGCTGAACAGCATTTAGCTCGATTTTATTGGCAAACTCGCCAGTTGCAACGGATGAAACGGCTCCGCCGCCCATTCCAATACGATAATTATCACCTCCAATCACCACGATGTCGTTGTTTTTTTGAGGTTCTTTTTTAAAGGCATATTCTTTTCGAGCATGACCAATTCCGCCAGCTTGCATAATCACTTTATCGAAGCCATATTTTCGTTCACTTTCGGCATATTCGAATGTTAACAAGCTACCGCAAATAAGTGGTTGACCAAATTTGTTTCCAAAATCACTTGCTCCATTTGAAGCTTTTAATAAAATATCCTTTGGACTTTGGTATAACCATGGTCGTTCCGAAATGTTCTTTTCCCAGCTCCGACCATTGTCCAATCGCGGATAAGAGGTCATGTAAACCGCAGTTCCAGCCATTGGGATGCTACCAATTCCACCAGCCATACGGTCGCGAATTTCTCCTCCCGAACCCGTTGCAGCTCCATTAAAAGGTTCAACAGTAGTTGGAAAATTGTGCGTTTCGGCTTTAAGCGAAATAATAGTATCTATTCTTTTAGGTTCAAAAAAGTCAGATTTATCTTGACTTGCTGGTGAAAATTGTTCTGCTTTTGGACCTTCCACAAAAGCAACATTATCTTTATATGCCGAAACCAATCGATTCGGATTCGTTTTAGATGTTTTTTTAATCATTTGGAACAACGACTCGGGCTGCTCAACGCCATCAACAATAAAACTTCCATTAAATATTTTGTGTCGACAATGTTCGGAGTTTACCTGCGAAAATCCAAACACTTCGCTATCCGTTAAAGGACGATTTATTTTTTTACTTAAAGATTCTATATAAGAAACCTCTTCATTGCTTAAAGCCAGTCCTTCCGATTTGTTGTAAGCTGCCACATCTTCGATGTGCATTACCGCTTCGGGCTTGCGACTGATGTGAAATATTTCCTGCGACAATCCGTCATAAATTTCTTCCAACATTGGATCAAATGTATGCGTTGATACATTCATCCAACGAAATTCTTCAATTCGAGTAATTCCTTGAATACCCATATTTTGAGTAATTTCTACGGCATTGGTACTCCACGGAGTAATCATTTCGCGACGAGGTCCAACAAAATTTCCATCAATATTTTTTGGAGTTACCATAAGAGCTTCACCAAAAAGCCATTCTAAACGAAGTTGTTCATTGTTCGAAAATTCATGATTGGTTTCAACGGCAATAAAGCGGTCGGAAGTTTTAAAAAATTGTATCATCTATCTTAGTTGTTGATAATGAATAGTATAAATCAAAACACAAAATATATCTGCAAAGATAGAAAATCTCCATAAAAAATTACGGAAGTAGGAAAGGATTATATTAACAAGTTATAAGTTCATAAAGTAGAAAGCCTGCCTGTCATGCCAAAGGCAGATAAATCGGCAGACAGGTTGGAAAGCAAGAAGTTCGTATAGTTTCCCTGCTTTTGGTGGCACAAAGTGCATTTTACAAAACCTAAAAAAGGTGATTTTTTCCATATTTATCCTTACAAATTATTAATAATTCCCATATAGGTTTATATAATTATAAAAAATTTGTTATATTTGCAAATCATTTATCAATTTAAAACAAAACATTATGGAAATTAAAGATTTTATTAAAAAGCCGATTGTAATTATTACAGGTGTGATTTTAATATCATACATTTTATTCCCTTATTTTAGCATAAACATGGGTGCATGGGGCAGTTACTCAAAATCTGGTTTAGGATTATGGTTTACAATTTTTGACAAATTTAGTTTTTTAAATTTTCTAACCATCATTATTCCTGCTGCTGCTGCATTTTTACTTTTACAAGTTTGGCAAAAAGAAAACAAATTATTAATGGTATTAAAACTAGCTATCCTTGCTATGCACGCAATATTATTTATTTGGATTGCATTTTTAGCTGAAAAAAGTTCCATTAAATTTGTTGGATTTGGCTTGTGGTTTTCATTAATTCTTTCGGTTGCGTTATTTTTTGAAGATAAAATTGAAGAAGCTGTTTGCAAAAACAATTCACAAATTCCTCCTCAAGAATAATTTAATACAAAATAATATAAAGGGCTATCTATTTAAGGTAGCCTTTTTTATTAGCTTTGCATATATTAAATTCACTATGCAGAAAATTCGCAAACTTTATTTATTTATTTTATTTTGCTTGGTATTCTCGGCTTTCGGGCAAACGAAATCCAAAATTTTATTTGATTCCAATGATTCACTTTCGCGAACGCATGTTGCTTTAGGATTGCCTTATGATAGTGATGCTTCCGATGATTACTTAATCTATCGAACTCAATATGTTGTAAGTTATAATCCTAAGCACGGTGGACCTAACTGGGTCGCATGGAGTTTAAACGATTATTGGTACGGCGAAACCGATAGATTTAAAGGGAATTTCATGAGCGACCCCTTGCTTTTGAGCACCATGTATAAAGTTAAACACAATGATTATTCAAAATCTGGTTACGACCGCGGTCATTTGGTTCGCAGTAAGGAGCGTTCGAGAACCGAAACTGATAATAAATCAACATTTTATCTAACCAATATCATTCCTCAAACGCCCGATTTAAACAGAGGTGTTTGGCTAAATTTTGAATATTATTGCGAAAAACTCTGCACCGAAAATCACAAACAACTTTATGTTTATGCAGGTGGAGTTTATCATTCCAATTCCACTTTGAGCAACAAAGGTAAGGTTGCGATTCCCGATTCGTGTTTTAAAATTGTATTGATATTAGACAAAAATCAAACAACAAAAAATATAACAGTAAATACAAAAGTAATAGCCGTGATGATGCCTAATAAACAAGGAATTAGGAAAGATAAGTGGGAAAAATACATGACCACTGTTCGCAAAATTGAATATTCAACGGGATATGATTTTTTTTCAAAAATCCCAATTGAGATTCAAAATGTAATTGAGAATAAGAGATTTGGAAATTAATAAATCAGCAAAAATTGAATGCACGTAAAAAATATCTATCTCATCAACTAAGACATAATCCGCGCGGAAATAATGAAAATTATTTTTTTGAACGGAACTATTCTGTCAGTTCGTATATGAAATCCCAAACTTGTTTGTGAAAAATACCATTCTCGTTATGAAGTATAATATCGTCCATACTCACAACATATTTTGGCAAATTATCTTTTATCATTTCTAACGTTCCAAATTCTCGTGAAATAGTCTCTTTTGTTTCCATTACATAACTAACTTGAATGTATATTTTTGACAATTCTTTTTCTGCAATAAAGTCTATTTCAAAATTTTGTCCTGTCATAATATTGATTTTATACCCTGACATTTTTAGATGGGTGTAAACGATATTTTCGAGCATTGAACCAATGTCTTTTGTTAAACTTGGATACAAATAATTTCTAAAACCCAAATCATTGACATAATACTTTTTCTCTCCTGCCAGTAACTCTTTTGTTTTGGTTGACATTCGTTGGGCTTCATGAATTAGAAAAGCTTCCTGCATGTATAAAAGATATTGAGAAATAGTAGAATAATCAACGGTTCTTTTTTTGCTTTTATAGTATTTAATAATTGATGGAATGGATGTTAAATTTCCGACATTATGTATAAGAAATAGAAATAAATCTTCCAGCAATACATAATCTCGAATTTTGTACCGGTACATTATATCCTTAAGTAAAATTGTATTTTTCAGAGCTTGAAAATAGTAAACTTTAGTTTCTTGAGAAGACAGATTAAATTGCTCAGGCAAGCCCGTTTTAGTAATATAATCTATGAAATTAGTTTTGTTATTTTCAAGATTATTTTTATCGATGAATTCTCGGTAGGAAAAAGGGAATACCTCAATAACAATATATCTACCAGATAACAGACTTGCTAACTCTCCAGATAATAATGTTGAATTTGAGCCAGTTATAATTATTTCATATTCTTTAACAGGATGTTGTGATAACGAAACTATCAACTTTTCCCAGTTTTCAATATTCTGAACTTCATCAATAATAAGATAGATTTTACCCTCAGGTTTATATATTGATTCATATAAACTTATTAAATTGGATAAATCATCTGCACTATTAATCTTTTCAAATTCAAACATCTCCTTGTTTAAATACAATATATTTTTTGGTGATACTTGTTTGACATCGATTAACTTAACCATCAATTGTCTCACGATGACACTTTTACCTGCTCTACGCTGACCTACGACTACTTTTATAAGTTTATTACCAAGACACTTCCAGATTTTTGAATTATAATTCTCTCTGATATATCCAAAATCAAATTTTGGAGACTTATCCCAAAAGTTTATTTCTTTTAATGCTTCTAATTCTTTTTTCATAATTTATTGATTATAACCAATGATTATGCAAAAATACAATTTTTATTGATTACAACCAATTATTTTATAAAAATATTTAGTTTATTGGTTATAACCAAATTTTAATTACACTCCAAAGACTTTAGTTAAGGTACACCTGGCTTTCGCGTCCTCTATACGAAGTACTTCAATTGCTTTTATGATATTATTTGAGAAAACCTATCTTGTTGTATTTACTTTCCCAAAATCATCAACGATTTTTTCAGGGTATGTTTTTTTACATTTTCCAAAATTTCAGGGTGCTATTTTTTACAAAATAAACATTTTCAGGGTATTTATTTTTGCAAAAATAGATTTTTCAATGTGTGTTTTACAAATCTCTCAAAAAAACTAAAAATCGTTATACTTCTTGCTCGATAGAGCGGTGCGATGCACCTTAATGTTTTATAGAAAGCTACTTTTTTACAAAGAGATCGGTGCGATGCACCTTTGCCCAATTCTTCGTTTATTCCATTTCAAAGGATAGTTTATAAAATTTCACTTTGGCAGAATCAACCTAATTCACAACAAAAAGGTGCAGAGCACCGATATATCTGTAATATGGAGGCTGAACAGGTCAAATGGAGGTGCGTAGCACCGGACTCTCGAACAAAAAAACTTTCCTTGCTCCATAGAGCGGTGCGATGCACCTTATTCGATTACAATCGTTTGAGAAGAAACTTTTTCGTTATCCAACAATTGGAACGAATAAATTCCGGCAGGTAAATCTTCGCGATTAAACGAAATTTGATTGCCATTAATGTTTTTAATTTCACGAACCAATTGCCCAAAAACATTAAAAACTTTCAGTTGAGCATTTTTAACATTTGAACTCAATTTAATGCTAGCAATGTTTTGTATTGGATTTGGATATATTCTAAGTTTGCTGTCTGAGTACAGCTCAGTTATTCCAGTAGCTCCCGCCGAAGCTTTTGTCCAATACACATCGTACGAACCAGTGTTTGTGAGGGTTGTTGAGCCAAAAATCATATTTGTTCCTTCAAAATATCCAGTCAAATATGCGTTGCCGTAGTTGTCGCTGCAAAGTGCGTTTCCGTATCCACCCGACATTCCGCTTCCTTTAAAAGCATAAGCGTTCGTAACTTGACCACTGGTATTGTATTTTACCAAAAAGATATTGTCGCCATAAGCAGAACTGCTCAATACAATTCCTCCAAAAGTAACGGTTGGAGATGTAAACCAACCCGAGATGTAACTATTCCCAGCGTTATCGGTGGTTATGCAATAGGTCTGGTTTCCTTCGGGACCCGAAACCGCATTTGAAGCCCACTGGTCGACACCCGAACTATTGTATTTTGCAATAAACGCATTGCTTCCACCTGGTTTATTATTTGTTATGGTATGGGTGCCAAAATTGGCCGTTGTTCCATCAAAAACACCTCCAATATAGCAATTTCCTGTTTGGTCGAGGGAGATTCCAGCACCATAAGTTCGAGCACCTGCAGAAGAAGCAGATTTTGCCCATAAATTTGTTCCCGAAGTGTTGTATTTTGCTACATACATATACTTTTTATACGTTTCACCATTGGTTAATGTGGCAGCTCCAAAATTGAGACTTGAGCTTTCGTAACCACCTGTAATATAAACATTACCTGCATCATCAGAAACAAGGGCGGTTCCTCTGTCGTCACCTTCTCCTCCAACTGTTTTTGCCCATGCAAGGGTACCATCCGAATTATATTTTGCTAAAAAGGCATCAACGTCACCTGCCGAAGTAATGCTTGAACTTCCAAAATTTACCGAGTTACTCCAGTAATAGCCAGTAATATAAGCATTTCCATTTCCATCGCAGCTAATTCCGTATGATTCATCTTCGTAATTTCCTCCAGCTCCTTTTGCCCATAAAAAATCTCCTGATGTACTTAATTTTACAATAAAAATATCTCGATCTCCGTAACTTGTTAACGTTTGAGAACCGACAGTAACGGATGCACTTTCAAAATATCCTGTTACAAAAACATTTCCATTATTATCTACATCAATGGCACTTCCAAATTCATCGGCAACTCCACCAATGGTTTTTGCCCATAAACAATTTCCCGAAACATCAAATTTTGCTACAAAAGCATCCGCATCGTTATTTGTCGAATTATTGGTTATACTCACCGTGCCAAAATTTAAAGTGGCACTTTCGAATTGGCCAGTAATGTATGTGTTTCCATTATTGTCAATGGCAATGCCATTGCCTTCATCAAGTCGATTACCAATGGCACTTTTAGCAAAATGTATGGTTTGGGCGTTAATACAAAATGTTAATGTTAGAAAGATGCTGAAGAAGATTGTTTTTTTCATGCGTTTAAGGTATAAATTTACATAATTTGTATAATCAATGGTTTAATTCTTTTTTTGAATTAATCCTTGACACATCTAACCGAGTGTCCGTAATTTTTTTCATTACTACTTTTAGTAATATTGCTTTGGTTATAATTCATCGATCGCATCCATGCTTTAGTAGAATAATTATTGGTTGATGTCCACCAATACCCAACATACTGAATGTTGTAAAAATCTCCTTGGTCGTATCTCATTCCGCCTGGAAGAGCCGAAAATCCATACTCATCGGTAGCACTCGAATTTGGCGACATCCAATGCGAAGTTCCAATTTCTTTGAGTTTACCTCCTGCCATGTTGTTACCACCTAAATATTCGGCTAATAAAATCCAATTTGAATCGGTGGCTACATGCCAACCTTGCGGACATAAATTACCTGTTTCAACAGCATACCAATTGTATAATTTTCCATAAACTTCGGCATTAGCAGTATTGTTTTCGTAATTACAATAAGCTCCATTTGTAGTGCTTGACCATTGTGCATTGTCTGTGAGATTTGGAATATCGTTTCCATTATTGTATTTAGTAGTTTTTAAATTTGACGTCATCCAACATTGCTGATCAATTTGTACCACTTCGTAAATATTTCCACTTCCATCGGTTATAGTTGAAGGACATTTTGATGCTGTTTTAAAACTCAATTGGTTTCCATATTCAGTTCCTCCATTATTGGTGGCATATGCTCGAACGAAATAGGTCGTATTAGAGACTAGTCCAGTAATATGACTTGTGTAAGCTGCTGTTCCTTCGCCATCATTAGTTTTATTATCAGTAATTGTTGGATTTTGTGTTGTGCTCCAACAAACTCCTTTCTGAGTAGCATTTGCTCCGCCTGTTACAGTAATTGATCCACCACTAAAAGCATCGGTTTCGGAAATACTAGTGATTGAAACAGTAGTTACACTCAAAGTTTTCTCCTCTTCCTCCTTTTTACATGATACAAAGAGAATAACAGATAATAAAAGAAAATAAATTAACTTTATGTTTCTCATGATTTTATATTAAAAAATGGTGTTTGATAACAACTAATATTACCTAAAAAAGAGGTCTATTTTCTTCTTTAACTCATTTCGTAACTTAGCAGGATGGGTAATAGCATACGTGAGTGCAACTTCAGAAAGATCATAATTGGTATACTTTTTACCGTCATGATGAACAACGATTAGCTTTGGACCATCAGCTTCATATTGAACTGTCAAAGTAGAGTCTTCTAGTTCAGTACTTTCGCAATTTACCGAACGAAAAACGATACTTTTTGATTCAACTTCCTTTTTATAATCACTTTCGAGTAAATCAATTGTTGTTTTTTCTATTGCTTGGCATTTAGTGCATCGAATTGTTCGATGAAAATAAAATATTTCGACATACTTTTTGGTTTGAGAATAACCACCTATTAAAAAACTCAATAACAAAAAAACTAATGCAAACTTTTTCATAAAAATTAATTTTAATAAAACATTTTAAGGCAAATATAAAGCATTTTTTTAAATTATTGATTAAATTTGTATTGAGTTCTAATGTGTTTTATAAAATAAATTTATGACAGTTCAAAATCGCTTGTTATTATTAATGTTTTTAATTGGATTTTCCAATGTTTTCTGCCAAAAAATAACCATCGTCCCTCCAGTTGGACATACGGCTCAAATTACTGCGGTGGATGTATCGCGTGATGGGAAAATCATACTTACCTCTTCCATCGATAAAACATTGATTTTATGGGATTATTTTACAGGACATGAAATTACGAAACTTTCGGGGACAGAATATGGCATGACTTCCTGCTCTTTTGCACCTAACTCGAAATTTGTGGCTTCGGCTGGTTGGGATAAAAAAATCAGAACTTGGAGTTTAGACAGCTTAGCTGAGATAATTTCATGGGAAGCACATACTGGTGGGGTCAATCAAATAAAAATTTTCCCTGATTCAAAACGAATTGCTTCGGTTGGAAAGGATGGCGACCTTTGCATTTGGGATGCCTTCACGGGAAAACTCGAAAAACGCATTAAAACAAGCAATGTCGCTAGTAATTCATTAGACATTAGCGTATCGGGAAAAATTATTGCAACCGGCGATGCAAGTGGAAAACTTAAAATTTGGGATGGAAGTAATTTCGCTCTTACTAAAGAAATTTCCACAGGTAGCGTAATGATTAAATCAATTTCCATAAGTGCCGATGAACGTATAGTTGCCATAGCTGGGCAGGATTTTTCGATAAAAGTATTCGATTTAAACAATTCAAAATTGCTTTTTGATTTTAAAGCCGACTACCAAATGTGGTCGGCAGTTTCGATTAGTTCCGACAGTAAAAAACTTGCTGCAACCTCATTTAATGGATTTGTTTATGAATGGGATTTAGAAACTGGTGCTTTGATTTTTTCAAAACAAGTTAATACATATATGGGAACTGCTGTTGCCTTTATGCCCGATGGGAAGAACATTGTTTCGTGCGGAGCAGGCAACGAAATTACCGTTTTACGCTCTGATGAAGGTAACGTAATAAAAACGTTTAAAGGGAATACGAGTTCGATTGAATCGATTGCATTTCGAAAAAATGATAATTTGTTGGCTAGTGCTCATTGGGATTCCAGAATTCGACTTTTTAATCTATATAAATGCAAGCTCGAGGGTTCTATATTTGTCGATAATTACATTTTAAATCAAATTGCATTTTCACCTAAAAAAGATGAAATTATTATTTCTGCTCAAAAACCTGGAATCAACTTTTATCGACTAAGTGAAAAATTACTTAAAACCGAAAATTTTTCGGAGCAAAGTGCGAACGACATGGCAATATCGCATAATGGGAAGTTTATTGCCATTGTTGCTTCGGATAGTTGCCTCGTTTATGATGTCGATAATTTTAAATGTCTTGCCAAAACGAAACATGTAACCGATGCACGAGCTGTTGCTTTTTCTAATGATGACAACTTCGTTTATTCGGTGGGTAGAGATTCTGTTTTAATCATAACCTCCATGGAAACTGGAAAAGAGGTTCGAAGAATTAAAAAACTGAAGTCTAAAGCCGAATCAATAGCCGTTTCGCCCGATAATACTCACATTGCCATTGGGTTGTGGACAGGCGAAATTTTAATTATAAATCAACTA
>CAZFPO010000030.1:0-26566 GCA_964521105.1 uncultured Lentimicrobiaceae bacterium
TTGAACTGCAAAGATAAAAAAATTAGGTGAAAGATTGAGTATTCATTTAAAATAAATATAACAAAAAAACTTAATTTCTTAATGCATGCTTTTTTTATCTTTTCTTTCATAATACTTATACAAAATTTTCAAATCTAAATTCTCTACTGCAAACCGATTAAAACAATATTTCTTATACTTTTTATATTCCAAAACATTTCCATCATTAAAATATAAATCTTGATTTTCAAACAATACTTTATTAACGAAGTAAAAAAGTTGGCAATTAGGCAAGCCATACAAACAGTATATTTCATTTGTCAATAAGTCATATGCAAACACATACATGACAATTTCTTTGAAAATTTTCAACCTTTCCTTTTTGCTTTTTTTAACACTAAACAATAATGAGTCCATAAAATGAACATCATTTTCATCATTCAAGAAATATCTCTTTTGTATTGTATCTATAAGAATACCATAATTATCAATTGAATTTAAATCAGGGTTTAGTAATGCAATCTCGTCAATTAAATCAACATATCTAAAAAACTTATAAAAAACTATGTTTTTTAGTCCTTCTTGTTTGAGAAAATAGTTAGACAGGTAAAATTCACTATTATTAGAATACAAATCTTTATTTCCATATGGGTAATCAGATAAATCTGAACCCAATATCATTAATTTAGTCCTAAAGAGAATGTTAACCGTATCAATATTATTAGTTTTTGAATGCAATTTAAAACCACATAAAGCCAAAAACAATAACGCTATTTTTAAAATTCTTGCCATTTATTCACAATTATTAGGGTATTCGAGTGCATTACCTTCCCAGCGTCTAGCACAATTTTCACTATCTTCTTTATTTTGATTTTTTTCCTTAGTGGTTTCATAGTAATCCCAATGTCCCAAAACGTGAACCATTAACTGATAATTTTTTTCACTACTATTCTTTACGTAAAAGTGTATTGTCGCCTTTGTAACAACATTTGGCCTATTCTTTTTATCAGTACCACCAAAAAAATTAATCCAAGTATCTACTTGTTCTGGTGAACTAAAAACTAATTGACCTGTAACATTATCTCGATAATCTAACAGTTTATCCGAAATAACTATCCTGAATTCTCCAGGTAATTTATCATACTTTTCGTATAGATCTGGATAATTTGTTTTTATTCCGCAAAGTATTTTATCAGTTATAGCTTCATTCATTTTTGCTTTGTTCAACTTAGCTTCTGTTTCTTGATATATGGTATTTGCTTCTGCTATTTTTTTTTCATAATAAATCTGTTGTCCTATATTAATTGAACCATCAACTAGTCTTTGAGTAGTGCCCATGTTAAATTCTAGAGTTTCTATGTTATCTTTAGCTGCGACAATATTTACTTCTTCATTTTTTCTTTCTCTCTGAGCTTCATTAACCCATGTGTCCCCAAATAAATCGAGATTTTGAATCGGATTATCTCCCATCACCGCATAATCACTTATGTTAATTTGTGGTTTCGGGTCTAAATTCCACCGTCTACCAAGCCTTGTATCATACTCCCAAAACATTGCTGTATTGGTGTTTCCAGCTCCTGCCACTTCGTCATCTTTCTCCTGACCATTAAAGCCAAACCTGTATTTTTCAAAATATTCAATCGTTTCGTATATTGTACCAATTGACGAAAAATTATAGCCAAAATAGCCATTATCAATCTCCAAATGATTGTTTGCGTTGCCGTGGTTGTCGTAGTTGTAATACTGTTTTATTTCTTTTATTAAAAATTTAGAAAAAGGCATATCATTGTTTTGAATTGTTAAATACTTAATTTTTCAAACTTGAAGTCTTTAATCTTTTACTATGGTCGTTGAAAACCTATCATTTGAATTTTTAATAATCACATGATACAATCCTTTTCGGTATAAAGATAAATCTATTGTTAAAGTTTTAGAATTAGATTCAACATCTTGCTTATAAACCAATTGCCCAATGGAATTGTACAAGACAATGGTTTTTACATCGGATATATTACCAAAGTTAATCGTAAATTTATCTTCGGTAGGATTTGGGAAAACCGTAATATTATGTTTTGAAAAATCATCCATAATTCCAGTTATAGTGTATGGTGCCGACATGGGCGATAAACAGCCGTTGGAATTACTAACTTGCACAGTGTATGAGCCACTCAATAATGGTGTATAACACTGGTTTACTGCCGAGTCGATGGCTACACTATTTAAAAACCATTGATTATTTGAAGCCACATTTGAACAAAGCTGACCCGAAATCATGCTAACGATTGGCTGAGCTGGCAAACTATAAACCTGAACAATAATTTGAGCAATAGGACTATTGCAACCATTTAATTCGGATCTTACAAAAAATGTATCTGTCACATTCAAAGACGGTGTTTGATATGATTCGCCATTACCGAGAATCGAAGTGGTATTGGCATCACTATACCAACGAATGCTGGACTCACCTTGCGCATATAGCTGAATAGATTCTCCATAACAAACCGACTGCATCGGATTTACGGTTGGAATTTCAGGTATTGGTTTAACACTAATACTTACATTGCTCATTGACGTAATGCAATGGGACGTTTCCGTTCGTACAAAATAAGTCGTATTTTCGATTAAAGACGGGGTGTTAAATACGGAACCAGTATAAATTAGCGTACTTGCTAAAGGATCGTTATACCATTTTATTTGAGAAGTTCCCGTGGCAATAATTTGTGCTGAACTTCCGCTGCAAATTGGAGCTGGAGAAGATAATTGAGGTACCGAAGGCATAGGTTCAACCAAAACATTTATGGCAGCCATCGAGCTCATACAGGAGCCTATTTCGGAACGCACATAATAGGTGGCATTATCCGTTAAAATAGGAGTATTATACGAAGTACCTGTTATTAAAACAGTGCCTCCCGCTAGTGAAGTGTACCAATTTATAGTACCTGTTCCAGAAACCGAAATTTGAGCACTACTCCCTTGACAAATTACTGGATTTGAAACAACGGATGGTTGACTTGGAGGCGATTGAACCGAAATATAGGAGGTTCTTGTAATGGAATCAGCTCCTGAAGCACCTGTAACAACTAATTTTACAGCATAATTCCCTGCAGAAGTATAGGTAACTTGAGGATTTTGCAGTGTAGAAGTTGCTGGACTACCACCTGTAAAATACCACGTTTGACCCGTATAATTTGCACTCAAATTATTAAACTGTACGGTTCCTCCTGTACAAACTTGTTGAGTGTTTGCATTAAAATCTGCCACCGCTTGCAAATGGAATATGGCACCATCCGACGAAGTACTATCACTCCATAAACCCGCACCATTTTGCGATTTTACTGTAATATAGTAGGTTGTGCCATCCACAAGAGTCAATCCGGTTTTTTCAAAATTAGTCGATAAACCATTATCTGTCCATGAAACAAAATTTGATGCTCCTGGAGAAGTTCCAACTGCATATTTATATTTTTGAATTCCACTGTTTGTATCCACTGCAGTTGTCCAGCTTCCACGAATAATTCCTTGCGTGCCAAAAATATCCATATCGGAACTTAAGCCATCGATAACTTGCACCAATGATGGTTTTGTCCAATCAACTTTCATCTCTTTAGACATGAGTTGTGAATAATTGTTATTATTATCGACAACTATTGATTTTACTTTTGACATTACACTACTATTTTTACTTTGAATTGGAATATCATTATCGCCACTACCAACCGTAACATTGACCGATGTTGAGCGAGTACGGTAAACTCGCATGTTTTTAATAAACATTTGAGTTCGAGCAGTTCGGAAAGAAAAATATTTTGAAGGAGTAGTTAATGGCGAAGGATCTGTCCATGAACCAAGCAAAATATCATCTCGGAAAACTTCAATTTTTCCCGAAATTCGGTTGTGAACAATTTTATAGTGATAATATTGATTTAAATTGGTTACAACACCTGTAACAACGCTTGTTTGAGCATATGTATTATTGATTACGCGGTAAAATTCCAGTTGATTGCTTGCTGGTCGGATGTATATAAAATATGAATTTCCACGATTTGATAGCGTAGCACTATCGCACGCAAAATGGAAACCAAAACGTTTATTGTTTGATGTTCCATCAATTTTCGCATAAAAATCATACATATACGAATTGCTTAAAGTTCCATTTAATGCGGTATAAATATTTGAATTATCAGTGTTTGTGTCTAAAATTTGCAGTGCACCACCCGAAACAGACCAGGAAAGATTTCCAGCAGGAATTTTCCATTTTGTGGTGTTATAAATATCAAAATTATCCACAGCAAAGCCTTTGTTTTGATTTGCAGTCCATTCAATTCCATTGTTATACATAACTTGATAAAAACGGCGGTCGATACCACTTCCGCCTAAGTTGTCTTCATCATTAAACGAAAGCGAATAGTTTGAAGTAACCCAAATTGAATCGTTTTGATTAATAATTGAAGTAGGTGCAATATTATCGGCAGTTGCACATGTCCAATTAGCAACCCAACCAGCGGCAGTAGTTGCACAATCGGAGCGAAATTCTATTAAAAGTTGACTACCTGTGGAAGTAACAGTACCTGGACTGATTGTATTGTATCTTCCAATTCGAGGTGAATAAACCGAATTACCATCATATATATACAAAAAATCATAATTTGTTTCCAGAGCAAACGAAGTAAAATTTAACGTAATGCTACTTGCACCTGGCACATCGATTAAATATAATTTTCGATTATCGGTAGAGTAATTCGCCGAAGCTCCTCCATCATCAGTAAAAGTTCCAGTTGTAGTAGAATATGTGGTTACAGCAGTTGAATTATTGGTTTGTTTGTAGTAATATTCCCAATTCCAATATGGGCCTGGGTCGGTGTGGGTATTGTTGGGAAAATGTTGATGTCCCTTTATCTTAATACACGAACCTTCAGCTCCTAATGAATGAACTCCATAGTCTAAAACGGTACCATCATCTAAAGTATCACGATAAAACATACGTAAAGGAGAAATTCCATATCCACTCGCACAAATATCACGAACTAATGCGGCAGAAGCTTGATACATTGCCACTGTAAAATAATTTTGCACAGGTTCAATTGCTTCATGTTCAAAACCAATGGCATAAGGATTTTCGTTTCGCACATGCCATGCTTTATTTGCTTCTAAAACCATTTGAGTAATTTGACCGTCAGACGAACGCAACACATAATGAGCACTTGCTTGTGCATCGCAGTTTTTAAACCATGATATACAACCTGAATATGAACCAGCGGTGTAATGAACGGCAATAGCAGAAATTGAGGATGTTCTGCCAGTTGTATAATTGCAACTAGCGGCAGCATTCCATATTGCTGGACCGTAATCGGTAGATGTAACCTCTTTGGTATTCGACATCGAACTTCTTTGATATTTTACGTTATCTTTCGTTTGAATATCATCCCCATCTACTTTTACAAAAGAGGAAGATAAAACCTTATAATTAATTCCGAAAATATTTTTCAAATCCATTTTGTAGTTCGGGAAATGATATTTTTTGGCATAAGCTGCGTTATTTAAAAAATCAAAAACACCATATAAAAAAGTATTCATGGCATAATCGTTTTGAATATCAGCATTTAAAGGCAATTCACATAATTCTATGAGGACTGGAATATAATCCATCGGCAATTTGCTATTAATATTTTTTTGTTCCGAAATTTTCACAAATGCTTTAGCGTAAGCCATCACATTGTCATTTGGATTATTAATTATTCTTTCAACAGAAATTCGTGACAGAAAAGATACTTTTTTTAAATTATCTCTAAAATAATTTTGCCCGTCCAAAGTTAACCCCATTACTCCATAGGTTCGAGGCATTCCTACACCCGCATCATCAATAGTTTTTGTAAAAGAACGATGGGTAAAACGAGTATAATTAAACGAAATAGCTTCGAGCATACCTCGTGGAATGTTTGGAAACTGCTTGTATGCTTTGGTAAATGATTCTTTTACTTGTTGATACGAATTTAAAATATTATTTTCAACATCTTCATTCATTTTAACCTCTAATGGCGTAAATGTTTTTTGCAAATTATTATTTTGTGATTTTACACATAACAAAAATCCAAAATGGATTAATACTAAAATTGCAGATAGCTTAATTTTATTCATAAAATTTTTGATTTAATACCTTCAACAAAGTTATGAAGTAAAAACTAAAACACCAAAGAATTAACAAATTTATCTTCAATGTAAACCAAATACTTGAAAAAGAATTAATTTTGCATTTCAAATATTCACAATGGCAACAAAGAAACCTGTAAAAAAATCTTCAAAATCATCGTCTAAAAGTGGTAAAAAAAGCCTTTTTAAAAGAGTTTTGAGAATTTTACTTTATACAATTTTAGGATTATTTATTTTTTCAATTTTATTAGCTGCGTTATATCGTTGGGTTAACCCTCCTATTACCTATTTGATGGTATTACGAAAAGTGGAAAGTGGTTATCCAATAAACAAAGAGTGGATATCCATCGAAAAACTTCCAAAGCATACATATAACATGGCTATTGCTGCCGAAGATGCTAATTTCGTAAAACATAATGGATTTGATTTTAAAGCGATTGAACGGGCAATGGAACATAACGAAAAGTCGAAAAAAAAACGTGGAGCAAGTACCATTTCGCAACAAGTGGCTAAAAATGTTTTTTTGTGGCCCGGACGTTCATGGTTCAGAAAAGGTTTAGAAGTTTATTTTACGTTTTTAATCGAAACGTTTTGGAGCAAAGAGCGAATTATGGAGGTTTATATTAATGTAGCCGAAATGGGTAAAGGAATTTATGGAATTCAGGCAGCATCGAAATTTTATTTTAAAAGAGATGCCACCAAATTAACTGCAGCTGAATCCGCATTGATTTTTGCAAGCCTACCCTCACCTCTCAGAAGCAATCCAGGAAAACCATCTAAATATTTATTAATGAGACAAGGAATTATCCTTAGAAACTATAATAATATACAGCGATTAAAATTGGAAAAATAATTTACAGCAAATCATAATTGCTCAAATCCGCATGGAAATTGATTATTTTTTTAATTGATTATCTATATAAAGCCTTTTTATAAATTTCTAAGCATCTAATTTTTGACATTTTCAAGTCGACAATTTGTGTGTTTAAATATTTTGTTGAATCGAATTCTGGCACCCATGTTCGGATGTATTCAAATTTTGGGTCAAAACGCTGCTGTTGAAGTATTGGATTAAATATCCTAAAGTATGGCACCGCATCACAACCCGAACCTGCTGCCCACTGCCAATTTCCATTGTTTGATGAAAGCTCATAATCCAATAATTTTTGAGCAAAATAGGCTTCTCCCCAACGCCAATCTATCAATAAATTTTTACATAAAAAACTTGACACGACCATTCTGACCCTTCCATGCATTAAACCTGTTGCGTTTAATTCACGCATTCCTGCATCCACCAAAGGAAATCCTGTTTTCCCCTCACACCATAATTCAAAGTTTTGCTCATTGTTTTCCCATTCAATAGCGTCGTATTTCTTTTTGAAAGAATGATTTACAACTTCGGGGAAATGCCATAAAATATGCATAAAAAACTCCCTCCAAATCAGCTCATTCAAATATTTTTCATTGATTTCTATTGCTTTTTTTGTCAATTGCCGGATGGATATGGTTCCAAAACGCAAATGTGTACTCACTTTAGATGTACCATCTGTAATAAAAGGAAAATCACGATTTTTTTCATAATTTAATATCAAGTTATCATTAAATAAAAAATCGAAATAAATAGAATTATTAAACTGATAACCAATATCTTTCAATAATAACATTGAGCTACTTTGCGAATCGACAAAATTTGATTTTAAGGATTCACTTTTAAAATATTTAAACGAATTGGAATCGATTTTTTGCTTCCACACTTTCGAAAATGGAGTAAAAATCGTGTACGGTGTTCCATCCCCTTTTACTACCGAACCTGGTGACATAATTAATTGATCATGAAATTCATGAAGTTGAATCGAACTCTCTTGAAGAATTTTCCTTACAATCTCATCTCTTTTAATCGCTTCGGGCTCATAATCGGCATTTACATAAACAGCTTCGATATCATAATCCAACATTAATTTTCGGAAAATTTCGTCCACTTCGCCATGAAAAACATTTAGCGATTTGCCATCCTTTAACAGTTCATCATTAATTTTACTTAATGCCGAATAAATAAATGAAACTGCTTTATTGGATTTATCTGGAAACTGCTTCAAAACCTGCTTATCGAAAATAAATATCGGAAATACTTTAAACCCTGAATTCAAAGCGTGATACAAGGCTTTATTATCGAACAACCTTAAATCGCGACGAAACCAGAATAGGTTAATTTTTTCTTTTTCCATTCAAATAAAATATTTGTAATTAAAAAGCAACATAAAATTTCAAATCATTAAATTAGTAAATTGAAAAATTAGCACAATCACTATGGTTTCGAGTGCCTCAACCTCCGTTCAAACTAAATTTTTAAATCATCTCATCTTCAAATCTTCAAATTAGCACATTTTAAAATTTTCATTACGGTGTCTTCGAGTGCCTCAGCCACCTTATTGTACTCAACCTCCGTTCATCTTCAAATTATATCATTTTCAAATCTTCAAATTGAACAATTAGCACATTAGCAAATTAAACAATTAGCACATTTTCACATCTTATACTTCTCTTTCCATAATTTTAAAAGATGGTTTTTTGTTTCATTTTCGCGAGGATTAGTTCCCGGTTTGTAAAACATAGTTCCAACCATTTCATCAGGCAGAAACTCTAAATTGACAAAATTGTTTTCAAAATCGTGGGCATATTTGTATTCTTTACCATAGCCAATATTTTTCATTAACTTGGTTGGGGCGTTACGAAGATGCAATGGCACAGGCAAATCGCCTGTTTTTCGGACAAATTCGAGGGCATTATCGATGGCTAAATAAGTGCTATTACTTTTTGCCGAACAAGCTAAATAAATGGCAGTTTGTGATAATATTATCCGCGATTCGGGCATACCAATTACATGCACTGCCTGAAAACATTCATTTGCCATCAACAATGCATTTGGGTTCGCATTTCCAATGTCTTCCGATGCTAAAATCAACATTCTTCGGGCAATAAATTTGGGGTCTTCGCCCGCGTTAATCATTCGGGCAAGCCAATAAACAGTGGCATTCGGGTCGCTCCCACGCATCGATTTTATAAATGCCGAAATAACATCGTAATGCATTTCGCCAGATTTATCATATATTGCCAAATTTTGTTGTATTACATCTAAAACAATTTTGTTTGTAATTTCAATTTTCAGCTCCTCACCCGTCCTATTTTCAACAACAATTTGCAAGGCATTCAGTAGTTTACGAGCATCTCCTCCCGAAACTCTTAAAAACGCATCGGTTTCAATAATTTTAATTTTTACTCCCGAAATTTCTTCCATTTTTTTTCGAGCTTTTTCGAGGAGTACCAATAAATGAGATTCGTCAAGTCCTTTTAAAATATATACCTGACACCTTGATAAAAGTGGCGAAATAACCTCAAACGAAGGATTTTCGGTGGTTGCACCAATCAAAACTACAATTCCTTTTTCAACTGCACCCAATAACGAATCTTGCTGTGATTTGTTAAATCGATGAATTTCATCAATAAATAAAAGTGGAGGCACCTCTGCATTAGATGCAATTTCGATAATATTCCGTACATCTTTAACACCAGAACTAATGGCACTCAATGTATAAAATGGACGGTTTAATGTTTTTGAAATAATAAATGCCATTGAAGTTTTTCCCACTCCTGGTGGTCCCCAAAATATCATAGATGGTATAAACCCACTTTCAATGGCACGTCGTAAAACGGCATTTTTACCGGTTAAATGTTCTTGTCCGATGTAATCATCTAAACTTTCGGGACGCATCAACTCGGCTAAAGGAGTATTCATGGTGTTTTTTTTTCACAAAAATACTTCAAATCTTTTATAATGAATTTTATTTTGTATTTTCGTAGCGTTAAACTTAAAAAATCTTTAAATTATGAAAAAGCTATTAATTGTTCTTTTTATTGTGGTTGCCTCATACAGCACCTATGCCCAAAAATACGAATATCTTCAATTTAGTGCTATCGAATCTGTGGTTCCAGGTGGTTTAGGTCGTTCACGAATTATTACTACCGATTCAAAAAATCAGGAAGTTGAAGTTGAATTAAAAAACTTTTATAGTATGGTTGGCATAAATTTCGGCAACATACGAAACAACGACCAAGTTATTGTAAAAAAAATCAATGAATTAGCCGAGGAAGGCTGGGAACTAATTCAAGTTGTTTCGGCAGTTGAGAGCACTGAAAATAAAACCGGAATTTGCATTTCTCGTTATATTTTTAAACGACCTAAAAATTAGATTGTAACGATTTAATTAAAAAGCGAGTATAACATTCTTTAAATGAAATACCCGCTTTTTTTTGTATTTTTGCATTCAAATAGATTAAGAATCTAAATAAATCATTAAAAAATCACTAAAGGATTGAAAAACATAAAATGACACTACTGATATTTTTCTTTGTTTTAACAATTACTGTTTCTTTTATTTGTTCAATGATTGAGTCTGCGTTGCTATCAACCCCAATTTCTTATTTGAATGTTTTAGAAGAAACTGGACATAAAGGTGCAAAATTATACAAATCATATAAACTCAACATTAGCAGACCTTTATCTGCAATATTAACGCTGAATACTATAGCCAACACTGTAGGTTCAGCTGGAGTTGGTGCTCAATCGATTATTGTTTTTGGAGAAACTTATTTTGGAGTTGTTACTGCGGTATTGACATTTTTAATCTTAATATTCTCCGAAATAATTCCTAAAACAATTGGTGCCAGATATTGGAAAAAGTTAATCAATTTTTCACCTGGAATCATTCGAGTAATGATTGTAATATCTTATCCATTTGTTATACTTTCGTCATACTTATCCAAAATGTTTCCTAAAAATAGTCTGGAAAATTCAATTACTGAAGACGAGATTAAAGTAATGTTTAAAGTAGCTCAAAACGAAGGTGTATTAGACTCTGAAGAAACAGCTCTTCATCATCAGCTATTTAATTTTAACGACAAAAAAGCGCACCATTTAATGACACATCGTTCGGACGTGGAATGGATTGACATTAATGATTCGATTGATGAAATTGCCGAAAAAATGCGTACAAGCCAACACGCTTATTTCCCGGCTTGTGATGAAAATATTGATACAATTGTTGGCATTTTGCACAACAAAGAATTTTTTGATTTGTATAACGATGATGAAATTACCGACAAAGACATCAGAAAACTTTTAACACCCACAATTTTTATCCCCGAAACTCTCACAGCCCTGAAAGTATTGAGTATTTTTAAAGAAAAAAAATACTATTTTGGATTAGTAATAGATGAGTACGGGACATTTATAGGAGTTGTTACTTTGCACGATTTAGCCGAAGGTATTTTAGGCGATTTACCTAGCTTTGGTGAAGAGGAAGATCCAGATATTGTTCAACGCGAAGACGCATCTTTTTTGGTGGATGGTTTTACACCTATTACCGATTTTAACGATAAAATCAACTTTGAACTAATTCCCGAAGAATCTGAATTTGCAACCGTTGCCGGTTTTTTTGTAAACAAAATAAATGCTTTCCCTAAAGTTGGTGATGTGATTGAATTCAATGGCTTCCGTTTTGAAATTGTGGATATGGATGGAAATCGTATCGACAAATTTATAATTTCAAAAATAAATCATACGGCAGCCGATTCATTCTTTGAATAATTTTCTCCTGATTATCAAGGACATACTCTTGTTTGCATTTGTTTAACAACATGATATTGCTTTGCTTTTATTTTTTTGAATTAACTTAGTGATAAATTTCAGACAAAATAAAATGAAAAAATATTTAATAACTGTTTTAACAATTCTTACTTGTACAACTACTTATAGCCAAAATTGGGTCGAATTAATGTTGGGAAGTGGTAAATTTAAAGAAGCACAACTTACTTTTGAACAAGCTTGGAAAGGAAAATCGATTGAAAGAGGAAAAGGGTTTAAACAATTTAAACGTTGGGAAGATTTTACTAAAGATCGTTTGGACGAAAATGGCTTTGTAAACTCTCATGAACTATGGAATGCATACCAACGCATTATTAACGAAAAAAAACAAAAAACAAAAAACATTGCAAATTGGCAATTAGTTGGACCTAATTATACCCCTACTGGCGGTGGAAACGGTCGTTTAAATTGCATTGCTTTTCATCCAACTGATACAAACACATTTTATGTAGGGGCTCCAGTTGGTGGTATTTGGAAAACAACTAATGGTGGATTATCTTGGACTACATCTACCGATTTTTTAAGTTGCATTGGTATTTCAGACATTGTAATTAATCCACTGAATCCTAACATAATGTACATGGGAACCGGCGATAAAGATGCTGGCGATTCGTATTCAATTGGTGTGATGAAAAGCTACGATGCAGGCGAAAATTGGATTCCAACAACCCTAACATTTGAATCGCAACTTGCTCGAAAAGTAAATCGCTTACTAATTCATCCAACAGATACATCAACAATTATTGCAGCAACTAGTTATGGAATTTATAAAACAACCGATGGTGGAATTACATGGAATAGAAAAAAACTGGGAAATTTTAAAGATATGGTTTTTAAACCAAGCAATCCAGACATAATATATGCTGCTACTTCTGGAAGTATCCACCGTTCGATTAATGGAGGTGAAACCTTTCAAATTTTAGAATTTCCAATGCTAAACTTTACTCCAAGCAGAATTACACTAGCCGTTACTCCTGCCGATAGCAATTATATTTATGGAATAATTGGAAATAGTAGCAATCAGGGTTTGGGAACGTTAATTTTATCAACCGATGGAGGTAACTCTTTTAACATTAAGCAACAATCAAACAATCTTTTAGGTTGGAGTACCGATGGGGATGATGAAGGTGGTCAAGCATGGTACGACTTAGCTTTAGCAGCAAACCCTATTCAAAAAAACATACTTTTTTCGGGTGGTGTGAATATTTGGCGAAGTGTTAATAGTGCCACAAGTTTTACAATAAATGCTCATTGGTATGGTGGCGATGGCAAACCTTATGTTCATGCCGATATTCATGAATTAAAATTTGCCCCTAACTCAAATAGGTTATATGCCTGTACTGATGGCGGTTTGTTTGTTACCCGCAATAATGGGCAAACATGGACAGATATTAGTACTAATTTAGTAATTGCTCAAATTTATCGCATGGATCAATCAACTCAAAATGCAAATTTAATTTTAACTGGTTGGCAAGATAACGGCACAAATTTAGGAACCGACGATAATTGGCAAGAGGTATTAGGTGGTGATGGAATGGATTGTGCTATTGATTACTTAAACGATCAAACTATGTATGGCTCTTATTATTATGGAGCCTTTTACCGTTCCGACGATGGTGGTTTTTCGTGGGAGGACATTACTAGCAATGTACCCGAAGAAGGGGCTTGGGTTACTCCTATTGCCCTTCACCCAACCCAACCTTCAAATGTATTTATTGGATTTAAAAATGTATATAAATCAAATGATTACGGTGTAAACTGGACTCCAATCTCCGACTTCCAAAGTGCAACAAATATTAATACGCTTAAAATTGCTCCTTCAAACCCCAATGTAATTTATGTTGGTTACGATTACAACTTCCTTAAAACCTCTAA
This sequence comes from uncultured Lentimicrobiaceae bacterium, assembly GCA_964521105.1. Taxonomy (GTDB): domain Bacteria; phylum Bacteroidota; class Bacteroidia; order Bacteroidales; family WCHB1-69; genus JAQUGA01. Next base: position 13,703 of record CAZFPO010000030.1, read on the forward strand.
TGGAGGAGATTCGTGGGAAAACTTTTTTAATAGCATTGGTGTTTCGGTTTCAAATATTGCCATTCATCCAAACAACGAAAATGAAGCATGGATTACAATGTCGGGGTATAATGCTCAAAACAAAGTATATTATACTAAAGATGGTGGCACAAATTGGACTAACATAACCGAAAACTTACCAAATATCCCTGTAAATTGTATCGTTTACGAAAATGGTTCGCCAAATGGAATTTATATTGGAACTGATGTAGGAGTTTATTATCACGATACCATTATTAATTCGTGGGTACAATTCTCGAATGGACTACCAAACACGGTGGTTAGAGATATGGCTATACATTATAATACGGGCAAATTACGTGCTGCAACATACGGAAGAGCTGTGTGGGAAACCGAACTTTATTCGATAGTTGGCATTAGTGATGACCAATCAAAACTTATAAATACTCAATTAACAATTTCGCCTAACCCTGCTACTACTAAAGTTCAAATATGTACAAATAATGAAAAAATGATTGATGGGAGGCTTAAAATTTTTGATATAAACAGTAGATGCGTTTTTAACCAACCTATTAAAATGATAAATCAAACCGCTTTAATTGATGTCTCTAATCTAAATAATGGAATTTATCTTGTAAGTTTTGAAACATCAAATGGCACTGTTAACCAAAAATTAATTGTTCAAAAAGATTGATAAACATTTAATCATTTCAGCTATTCTATCGATGATTCTGGATTATTCTGTAAATAAGATATTTGCACCTTCGGACATAAGTTATATTTGTTTTACAGTTTTTTAAATAAATACTTGAAATTTAGGATTTTTCAAAGATCATACACAACTGCATTTAATGCTCTTGCAATGTATGAACTCTGTATAGCCAAGAAAGGTTTTGTGGAAAGCTAAGTTAATCACCCGCATCAAGTCATTTATATGCTGTTAGGCTCTTACTATGCAATCCTCACAGACATAAGCGAATACATTAACAATTCGGAACCTATTTTAAAAAAATTGACTATATTTGAATAAAAAATCATGAGCTACTCAAATTTTGAGATTTTCACGACTAAAGATGGATATACAGAAATTCAAGTTAGGTATGAAAATGAAACTGTTTGGATAAATCAATATCAATTAGAAGAATTATTCCAAACTGACAGATCTTCGATTTCAAAGCACATTTCTAATATTTACAAAACCAAAGAACTTGATAAAAGTTCAACTTGTGCAAAAATTGCACAAGTTCAAAAAGAAGGAAATCGAACAATTAAGCGAAAAATTGACAGCTACAATCTTGATTTAATTATTGCAGTTGGTTATCGTGTTAATTCAAAACGAGGAACAGAATTTAGAGTTTGGGCAAATAAAATTCTAAAAGAATATCTTATCAAAGATTTTGTTTTAAATGAAAAAAGACTTACACAACAAAATGAACAACTTATAGAACTTCAAAAAGCAATAAAAATACTAGGCAATTTTGTAAATATAAAAACTCTTTCAAACGATGAAAGTCTTGGACTTTTAAAAATAATATCGAATTATTCTTATGCTTTAGATATTCTTGACCAATATGATTATCAAAACCTTGAGATTAAAAACACTTCGGGAAAGGGACTATATCAATTATCATATAATGAAGCAATAGCTCAGATAAATTTGGTGAAAAAATTGCATGGAAATAGTGATTTGTTTGGAAATGAAAAAGATAATTCCTTTAAAAGCTCTATATCTAATATTTATCAAACTTTTAATGGTAATGAATTATATCCAAGTATTGAAGAAAAAGCTGCAAATTTGTTGTATTTTATAACAAAGAATCATTCATTTTCAGATGGTAATAAACGAATTGCCGCATTTTTGTTTTTATATTTTTTAGAACGCAATGGAATACTATATAATGATGATGGAAATAAACGAATTGCAGATAATACACTAGTAGCTTTAACATTGATGATTGCAGTTAGTAGACCTGAGGAAAAAAACATTATGATAAAAGTTGTTGTAAATCTTATTAATAGAAATAATTAGGGCTTGCTGAAAAAGTCATGAATAGGTTTAGTTTTAGCTTATAAAACGAAGATGTCAGCCAGCTGGCTGACTTCGAGTTGAAATAAGCGACAAAATAAACCTATTCAAGGTTAGCTAAAATTTATTAGTTGTTGAATTAAATATTTTTTTGAACAGTATCAAGGATTTTTCACATAATTATTAGTTACGCTTGCATTTACTTGAGCTAAATTCGCTATAAACTCACAGCAAAAGCTGATTTTAGCGTTTTTTTAGCAGTCAAAAGTAGGTAATTATTCACATCTATTCATAATAAATTTCCGTCCGATATTAATCAATAGGAAATTTGAAAAATTTAACCACTTGATTTATAAACATTCAATTTTTTTAGCGATGCTATCGCTGATTCGTTGATTAATTGGGGTGTATGGTTGAACGAAAAAGAATTTTCCTTTGCAAATAAATATAGGTATTTGTTAATTTTGGGAACTTACCTAATAGTTTATTTTTATCGGTTAAAATCACAAATATCGAAAACAAAAAGGGCAAAGCTATAGATTTATACCTAACTATTGCTCCTAAAATTGGCGTAGTTAGCCCTGTTAAAATTAAAACACCAAACACAAACCAAACTGAAAAATTTATTATCGATTTTTCGTTTTTATTTAATTTATTCGGAAAAATTAAACACAACATTATGCAAATAAAAACCAACAAATTTTCAAAAATATTTGGCAAATATACCGGCGAATTATCTAAAAAAGGTATTGGTCGAACAAAAGTGTTTAAAATTGAACCGGGCAAATTTGTAATCATTGAAATCACGTTGGGTTCAAGTTTATGATAATTAATAATACTTCCAGCATTTTCGAGTTGAGCCAACGCAATAAAATCGTTTTGCTTTTGAGCTATCATTTTAAAAGCATCTAAATTTCCCATTTGCTTAAACGAAAAATATCCAATGGTTATAAAAAGTGTAACAATAAGTAAATACAACAAACTAATTTTCTGTTTTGAAACACTATTAATATTTTTATGAGCAATCAACAAAGGAATAATCATTAATAAAATAAAAATTTTAGTATGCATAAGTAGCAATACTGCAAACAAAATCCAAAAAATACGGAATATATTAAGTTTATTAGGAATTTTATCAACTTCATAAATAAGAATGCCTAAGGCAAAAAACAGCAAGCCTTCTTTCATTAGTCCCGAGCCCCAAAAAAGAGCCGAAGGAACTAAATAAACTGAAAAAAAAAGACCGAGTTTGCTTTTTTTTGAATGTCTAGTATAAAATTTATATATTGCGGTTGAACCAATAAATGATAAAAATGCCATCACTACAACATGTACCGAAATATTTCCGAAGGAAAACAACATTATAAATGCATTAAAACGAATAATTGCATGACTATCGCTAAAAATATTCGAATCGAACGACCTAAACCATTGAGGCATATATTGATAATAATTCTCAGTAAAATATGCATTATCGTTCATTACCCCAAAAAGCATTTTAAAATAGTCAATTGGGTTAGTATACAATGCATTATACATTACCTTGGCATGGTCAAAATATTTATAAATATCCGAAGTACTTCTATCGGTATAATAATATGTGTACACAAGTAGCAACGAAAAACCAGCCACTACTTTAATTAAAAATATCCACCTAAGAGATTCATTACGAACACCTTCGAGTCGAAAAAAAGAGTGATTACGAATAAGTATCCAAAAAATTATAATATATAATGCGGATAAAAATATTCCCATATATGGTTAAAATTTAATGGATAAAAGTACAAAAAAAATATCATCACAAATATTAAAAATTTTGCTCACTCCTACTCTATCATCAAGTTAGTATATTTAGGATATTTTACCGAATATTTGAAATTTAGTACTTTTTTTTCGTTTGGGTTTAATTCTATTTCCCATGTTAGTTTTCCGGTTTTTTCGTCAATTTTTGCACCTAACGAATTTAACAATTCAACTTCTACTGTTTTACGATAGGATAATGGATATTGGTCTTCGATAATAATTTTAATTTTTGAATCTTTATTATTTTTAATAGTAATATCCCATGCTAACGTTTCTTTGATGTTGTTACCAATAATTTTTTTGTCAAACATCTCTTTATTTCCATCACGTTGAATCAAAATTCCTTTGTCGCGACCTAACGAAACGCTTAACGTATCGCTTGCGTTATTTGCATCAATATATGATTCGCCCGTATAAGTTCCTTGATAATAGATATTTATTTTTCCTGAAAGTAGATTTAAAGCATTCCAATCGATTATTTCGGCTGATAAAAATACATCTTTTTCTAACTTTGGTACACTATGATACAAATAGGTTACGGGCATGCTCGACTCTTTTATTTTAATAGCATAATTTTCACCATCCGACTGAATGGTATATGGAATTTCGATGGCATATTCCAAATTTGCCACACCTGTCTTCAATGAGTTTGATATATAGTCGGTAGTTGTAACTTCCGATTTTGGTTGAGTTGGTGTCCAATCGTAACTTTTACTATTAAATTTTTTAATTTCACTTGATGAAATAGTTTCACCGCTCGTTGTTTTTCCTTTATCAATTAATGGTACTTTATATTCGGTAACCACTACCTCTTCTAGTAAATTCATATTTGGTTCCAAATTTATATTATGATAATTCTCCCGATTTGGTGCAATATATAAATTACGAATCTCATAGCTTTTAAAACCAACAAAAGTTGCTTTTATAGTATATTGACCGGAAGGAATAGATTTAAAAGTGTACATTCCGTCAAAATCAGTTGTAGTTCCAGTAATTTGTTTATCACCTTGATATAAAATTATATTTGCAAATGGAACAGCAGAAACATTATCCTTTTCGGTTACCTTCCCTTTTAAAACAGTTAAAGTAGATTTTTGTGTATTTATCTGTTGATAAGGATTTGTTCCAACTTGCCAAGGAACTAAATCGGGCTTATTTCCGCTTAACGATGGATTATTGGTTGAAAGAGTAATATTAACATTTTCCCAACTTTCGCCACTGGTTTGAGATACATCAGCATTATACACAATAACCAAGGGTTTTGAAATATCCTCTACTCTAAAATCGTACGATGGAATCCATGATGCAGAAGGAACATAATAACTTGCTTTAAAATTTTGATTAACAATACCTTCACATTCTACTGAAACCAAAATTTGACTAAATATTTTCTGCTTTTTCGAGATAATTTCGTTTAACGATTTGTACGTTTCGGTTAGTTGTTTATTTAAATCTTCTGCTTCTTTAAAAAGCAATAATCTACCCTGCATTATTTCGTTTAATCGCAAACGATAGTAATCCGCAGCTTCTTTAACATCTTTCATCGTTGAGCCATTATCCTTTTTACTAAAATTACTATTGTCAATTAGCAATTTTTCTTCTAAATCAAAAGCTCTTATTTTATTTTTAATCTCTTTTATTTTTTGTTCAATTTGCTTTATCTTAGCATCAATATCCTTTTCTGTTTGTCCTTTTAAAAAGCTACTTTGATTTTTTAATTGATGTTTTACCGATAAAATTTTACATTTCTCGTTTGTAGAAATTTGAATACTTGCGGGATATAATTCTTGGGGTAACTCATCAAAAATTATTATGTGCTTCCCTTTTGAAAGTTTTATTTCGGCATTTCGAGTAATTTGTGCTCCATTAAAAAACACGGTTACATCGGTAATTTTCGATTTCACAAAGGTTGTATCAACGGCAAACAAATTAACTGAAGTAACTAATAATAAAAAGATTATAATATTTTTTTTCATTTCAACGTAATTTAATATTTATAACTAAATCTTCCGATACAATTAATCAAAAAAATCATTCAACTAATAAATTGGTGTATTTTGGATATTTTACCGAATATACAAAGTTTAATACTTTTTTCTCATTTGGGTTTAACTCTAATTCCCAAACGAGTTTTCCGGTTTTATCATCAATTTTTGCATTTAAAGCATTGATTAGCATCACTTCCACCGATTTACGGTAACTTAAAGGAAATTGATCTTCAATAATGATTTTTATTTTAGCATCTTTATTATTTTTTACGGTAATGTTCCATGCAATGGTTTCTTTAACATTACTTCCAATAATCTTTTTGTCAAACAACTCTTTATTTCCTTCTCGTTGAACTAAAATCCCTTTATCTCGTCCTAACGAAACGTTTAAAGTATCGCTTGCATTATTCACATCAATGTACGATTCGCCAGTGTATGTATCTTGATAATAAATATTTATTTTTCCCGATAATAAATTTAAAACATTCCAATCAATAATTTCAGCCGACAAAAACACCTCTTTTTCGATTTTTGGCACTGTGTGATATATATAATTAACGGGCAAGCTACTTTCCTTAATTTTAATCATATTTTCGCGTCCATCAGAAGGAATTGTATACGGAATTTCAATGGCATATTCGATATTTGTAACACCCGATTTAAGTGTATTTGAGATATAATTTGTGGTGGTTGCTTCTTTGGCAGTATTACTATTTCCCTGGACCTGAACACCATCGATATAAACTATGGTTCCATCAGTTCTGTTTCCTCGAACACTCCTAAACTCTCCATCTTGCATAAATAATCCATTTGTTAACGGAATAGTAGGTTGAGAAATGATACTCTCGGTTTGCTTTTGAACCTCATCGTACTTTAGTTTTGACACATTCATATTGATATTAAAATAATTATCGATGTTTGCTTGAAGATATACGTTTTTGTTTTCAAAATTATTATAACCAATATAAACCGATTTTAATATATAACTACCATAGGGTACCGATTTAATATAATAATTTCCTTCCACATCAGTGGTTGCGTAAGCAATAGGTTTATCTCCTTGATATAACATTACATTGGCAAACTGAATGGGTGTTTGTTTATCCGTTTCCAACACTTTTCCTCTTAAACTAGCATACTGTGTAGTAATTGTATTATTTTGATATGGGTTATTTCCTACTTGCAATGGTATTAAATCGGGCTTATTACCGCTTAACGAAGGATTATTAGTTGATAGCGTAATATTTACATTTTCCCAGCTTTCGCCACTTGTTTGTGACACATCGGCATTATAAACTATTACCAATGGCTTTGAAATATCCTCTACTCTAAAATCGTATGATGGTTTCCATGAAGCCGATGAGATATAATAACTTGCTTTTAACTTTGTTGAAATATCTGTTTCGCAATCGATGGCAACATAAATTTGACTGTAAGTCATGCGATTTTTCGATACTACTTCGTTGAGTTGTTTGTATAATTCTTTTATTTGTTCATTTAAAGCATCTAATTCTAAATTGATGTTTAATTTCGATTGCATTATTTCATTTAAACGTATGCGGTAAAATTCTGCCGCTTCTTTAATTATTTTTATACTTGAACCAGTATCAGGGCGATAGAGTATGCTATTGTCCAACAATAACTTTTCTTCTATGTCAAAAACTCTAATTTTATTTTTCTTATCATTAATTTTAAACTCTAGCGAGCGAATATCATTTTCAATTTCGACTACCTTGTTATCCTTTTGGTTGGTATTTGGTGTTTTTAATTGATGTTTTACCGAAAGGATTTTAGATTTTTCAATAGCAGATATTTGGATACTAGCAGGATTTATTTCTTGGGTTAAATCGTCAAATAATAAAATATGTTTCCCTTTTTTTAATTTAATATCGACAGTGCGGGTAACTTGTGCCCCATTAAAAAAAACGGTTACATCGGTAATTTTTGATTTAACGCGTAGAGTATCTATGCAGTATAATGATTTTAAAAAAGTTAATACAAATAAAGCCAATAATATTTTTTTCATAACATAATTATTTTAATCCAAGCCCTAAAGAATACTTAACAAATTTAATCTATTTTTAAATCAAAAGATTTTAAAATAATAAAAATTTGAAAAAACCATTCAAATTACCTAAACAAAAAAGCCCACAAAATGTGGGCTTTTTTTTAATAGAATTTCAATAAATTAATATCCAAAAATATCTTGCTGAGTTAGTTTTTGAACTTTACCATATTTTTCTAAGGCTTTAAAGTCCATATCAGCTTCTTTTCCAAGAATAATGTATGTTTTGGGTTTGTCTTTTAAATAGGTATTGTTAAAATTCACTACATCTTGAAGTGTTAGAGTAGGCACTTTTTGATAAATATCTTTACGAATATCGTACGTTAATCCTTTGCGCTGTGCTTCTAAATAGTTCCAAATAATACTCATTTTTGTAATTCTAGTGGTTCGAATGCTAGTAATGATTGATTCTTTAGCAAGTTCAAACGAATTTTTACTTTCTGGAATTAAATTAAACAAATCATTGTAGGCATCAAAAGCATCCACTATTTTATCATTTTGAGTTGCAATAAATGCGTTATTCATATAATATTCGTTTGCTCTACGTGGAGTTTCAAAAGTTGAACGAGCGGTATAAGCTAGCGAACGTTTTTCGCGAAGTTCCTGAAAAACAATTGCATTCATACTTCCACCAAAATAAGAGTTATACAGTGAAATAATTGGAGTAAGTTCGGGCTGATATTTAATACTACGAGTAATTAACTGTAAATACGATTGTTTGCTATCGTAATTAGCAAATAAAACTCGGTTTTCTTTTGTTTCGAGTTCTTCAAATTTTATAGCTGGAGCAGGTTTTTTAAACGTAGCAGTTGATTTGTGAAGTTTATCTAAAATAACTTTTAAATTTTGAGGAGTTTCGGGACTATACGCTAGTATTTGATGTTCGTATGAAAAAATACTTTTTAAAATACTAACTAGTTCTTCTGCTTTAATTGCTTTTAATTCTTGTTCACTAAAAATATATTTTTTAGGTGAATTTTCGCCAAAAGTGGCATAACTTACTAAGGCTGAAAAATTACTGCGTTGATTTGCTTTTGCGTCTTTTCGCGACTTCAGGATATCATCAACTAAGTTATCCAATGCTTTTTGGTCGGGTTTTGGGTCGAAAAGTAAATCTTCGACAATCGAAATTGCTTTATCCATATTTTCGCTTAAACCACTAATCGAAACCCAAGTTTCCTCGTTTCCTGCCGAAACACTAAAACTACAAGCAATTTTGTATAATTCCTGATTAATTTGTTCAGCCGTCATTTTTGATGTTCCAAGATAAGGTAGATATTGAATAGCTAAATCTAGTTTTTTATCGTTATAACTACCTATTTTAAAGTAATAATAAATATTGAATGTTTTGTTTTCCACATTTTTTGTATATAACATTTCAATATTATTTTTAAGTTTTAGTCGGGTTATATCTTTAGTGTAATCGATAAAAACAGGCTCAATTTGAGGAACTTTACTCGCTTTAATATTTTTCAAAAAAGTAGATTCGGCATCACGATTAATAAAAATTGGAGTAATAGCTGGCTTGCTAACTTTAACTACATCGGCAGGTTTTTCTTGTTTTTTGTAAACTACCACATAATTATTTCCTAAGGTGCGATTTGCAAAATCAACCAAATCTTTTTTTGTAATTTTCGAAATCTCGTTGATAACATTTACTTCTTTTTCCCATGGGATATTATTCATAAATGCACTTGCCATTGCCATAGCTCTGCCTTGATTTGTTTCAAATTCTTTTAAACGATCCAGTTTCATGTTATTAATTGCAGCTTGCAACATCCAATCTGGAAAATCGCCTTTTTTAAGTTTTTCTATTTGTTCTAAAAGCAAGTTTTTTACTTCATCTAATGTTTGTCCATTTTTAGGAGTTCCTATTAAAACAAGCGATGAATAATCGTTTAAAACGTACGGAAATGCCGATGCATTTAAAGTAAGTTGTTTTTGATTTATGTTCAAATCAATTAAGCCCGCTTTATCATTCGATAGCATCATGGAAATTAAGTTAACCATATTGGCGTCAGTTGATGAAGCACCACCAAAGCGAAAGGCTATACGAACATTTTCGGCATCTAAACCTACAACCGTTTTTTCGATAACAGAAGTAATGGGAGGTTCGGGATTAAATTTAAATTCAGGTACTGTTTTTTTAACCAATTTTCCAAAAGTTTCGTCAATTATTTTAATGGCTTCATCGGGATTAAAATCACCCGAAATAGAAACCGCCATGTTATTAGGAATATAATATTTATCGAAAAATTCACGAATATTTTTCATTGATGGATTTTTCAAATGTTCGGTTTCGCCTAAGGTTGTTTGCGTTCCATAAGGGTGATGTGGATATAGTCCCTGAAACATTGCTTCAAAAGCTTTTCGGTTATCGTTTGTAAGCGACATATTTTTTTCTTCGTACACGGTTTCTAACTCGGTATGAAATAAACGAAGCACTGGATGCGAAAATCTGTCGGCTTGGATAATCGCCCAATTACGAAGTTGGTTAGACGGAATATTTTCGATATAAATAGTGTAATCGTTTGAAGTTCCGGCATTTGTTCCCTGAGAACCAATGGTCTTCATTAACTTATCATACTCATTTGGTATGGCAATTTTTGATGCTTCGTACGATAAGCTATCAATTTGTTTGTATATTGCAGTTCGTTTAACAGGATCAGTTTCTTTGCGATAAATTTCAAATTTATCTTCAATGGCTTGAATCAAAACTTTTTCTTTTTCCCAATTGCTGGTTCCAAAATTTGGAGTTCCTTTAAACATCATGTGCTCAAAATAATGGGCTAATCCAGTAGTTTCGGCTGGGTCGTTTTTACTACCTACTTTAACGGCAACGTATGTTTGTATACGAGGTGCATCTTTGTAAACTGTCATATAAACTTGCAAGCCATTATCTAATGTGTAAATACGCGCTTTTAATGGGTCATTTGGAACTGTTTTGTAAGTGTATTGCTTTTGAGCGGATAAGTTAAGTATTGATAGAAAGAAAATTCCCACCAATATCATTTTTGAAAAAATACTTCTTTTCATAGTTGTTTATTTTATTAGTAATTGTTTAATTGATAGCAAATATAGTTTTAATAACTATCAAAATTAAAATCTTTTTGTGTTTAATTCGTAAAAATTATATTAATTGTGAATTAGTATCGACAAAATGTAATTTATAAGCGACCTATTGATTTCTGAAAAACTCAGCTTTTTAAATGAGATTTTTTTAAAATTCAGATTGAATATTTAATTATCTCACAGCAGTTTCAAGCGAATCTTCCTTTAATTTTGCTTCAAATTCGGCTACCAGTTCATCAGGGGTTTTACCTAAATGTAACAAACTTAACTCGGCTTGTTGTTTTAATGAGTGGCTAGGATATTTTTCGATAAAAAGTTTATAATTTTTTTCAGCATCTTTATATTTTTCCATTACATTTTCGAATGTAAATGCAGTTAAAAACAAAGCTTCGGGAGCATTTTTATAGCTTGGATAGTCATTTATTACACGGGCAAAAAGGTCAATGGCTCGTTGCCCTTTGTGTATGTTCATACAAATTTCGGCACCTTTAAACAAATACATCGGAGCTAATGAATCCTCTTTAAATTTGTCGGCAAAAGCAACATATTTATCCACTAAAAGCATAGCTTTGGGCTCATCTATGCCTTTTTTAGCAGTGTCGAACAGTTCTTTTTCAAGATTCGTAATTTCCTCTAATTGATTTTTTTTTGAATTACATGCTACTAAAAGAAATAATGAACAAATTGATAAAATAACAATACTACGTTTCATAATTTATTTGTGTTTTAAAATTTATTTTAAAGGGAAAATCATTCGATAATTTATATCTACTAAACCTTTAGAAATATCTCCCAGACGGCGTTTAATAAGCATTTTACGAAGCGAGCTGATTCGATCCACAAACAATTTGCCTTCGATGTGATCATATTCATGTTGAATAACGCGTGCTCTAATACCATCAAAATCTTCGACATGTTCCACGAAATTTTCGTCCATGTATTTCATGGTGATTATAGGTTGACGCCATACGTCTTCGCGAATATTCGGAACACTCAAACAACCTTCGTTAAACATCCACTCCTCTCCTTCTTGTTTAACAATTTCGGCATTTATAAAAACTTTTTTAAAATCTTTTGCCTTTTCATCTTCTTCGGCATAATGTGTTGTATCAACAATAAAAAGACGGATGGAATGATTTACCTGCGGAGCAGCTAATCCAACACCATTAGATGAATACATGGTTTCCCACATATTTACAATTAATTCGTCCAATTTTGGATATTCTTTGGTAATGTTTTGAGCTCTTTTTCGAAGGGTTGCGTGTCCAAATGCAACAATTGGAAGTATCATATTTTTAGAGATTTAATAATTGATTATTTTTTGATTCAATGTATGATTGTAGAATTAACGTTGCACTTATGGTATCCACTAGGGCTTTATTCTTTCTTTTTTCGCGACCAATTCCTGAGTCAATCATCGTTTGAAAAGCCATTTTTGATGTAAAACGTTCATCGTAACGGTGAATAGGAATCAGCGGAAAAGCTTTTTCGAGACGTTTAACGAATGGGTCGATATATTTTGAAGAATCTGATTTTTTATAGTCCATTTGTTTTGGTTCACCAACCACAAAAAGTTCAACATGGTTCAACTTCACATAATTTTCTAAATACGTAAAAATATCATGAGCCGAAACGGTTGTTAAAGCAGTAGAAATTATTTTCAATTCGTCGGTAACTGCCAATCCTACTCTTTTTTGACCATAATCGATAGCCATTATTCGCCCCATATATATATTTTTGGCAAAATTACACATTAATTTCTAAATAGAATCTAACAAATCATAAGATTTCAACAGAACATTAAACCCAAAATAAACAATAGTAGACTTTAAAAATCGTTTATTTTGCTTCAACTAAGACTTAGCGACTGTTCCAATTCGCCTCAATGAATTAATTTAGAGACACTTAAA
>CAZFPO010000031.1:0-2855 GCA_964521105.1 uncultured Lentimicrobiaceae bacterium
ATACCAAAAGGAACTCGCGATTTTTCGCCACTTGAAATGTCTCGCCGAAATTATATTTTTTCCACTATTCGAAAATCGTTCGAAAACTATGGGTATTTACCAATTGAAACTCCTTCATTGGAAAATCTATCTACATTGATGGGAAAATATGGCGAAGAGGGCGATCGTTTATTATTCAAAGTTTTAAATTCTGGAAATTTTTTGGAAAAAGCTGGCGACGATTTTTCAGATTATAAAAAAGTTATCTCTAAAATTTCCGAAAAAGGCTTGCGATACGACTTAACCGTTCCCTTTGCCCGTTACGTGGTGATGCATCAAAACGATCTGACATTTCCTTTTAAACGATACCAAATTCAGCCAGTGTGGCGAGCCGACAAACCTCAAAAAGGAAGATATCGCGAATTTTACCAATGCGATGCCGACATTATTGGGAGTAAATCTCTACTGAATGAAGCGGAACTTTTATCCTTGATTTCTGATATTTTTTCAGCCTTAAAAATTAATATTGTTATTAAACTGAACAACCGAAAAATTTTATCCGGCATTGCCGAAATTATTGGACAAGCTGATAAAATCACCGATATCACTGTTGCCATTGACAAACTCGATAAAATTGGCATCGAAAATGTGAACAAAGAACTTTCCGAAAAAGGAATTTCAGAAACATCAATTAAACGATTACAACCAATTATTATGCTCGAAGGGAATACCGATACAAAAATTAACTTCCTAAAAGAGTGTTTCAAAGATATTGAAATTGGCTTACTTGGAGTGGAAGAACTCGAAAAAACATTGGAATACACCAAATTACTTTCGGTAAATTTCCCTGTTGAATTGGATTTGACCTTAGCCCGAGGCTTGAATTACTACACTGGTATCATCATCGAAGTGAAAGCAAAAGATGTTTCCATTGGAAGTATCACCGGTGGTGGACGTTACGATGATTTAACCGGAATTTTCGGATTGTCGGACATGTCGGGTGTTGGGATTTCGTTTGGTGCCGACCGAATTTATGATGTATTAAACGAAACCAAAGGTTTTCCTGAGGAACTGGAATCTCAAACTAAAGTATTGTTTTTAAACTTTGGAGCAAAAGAAGAAGCATATTCAATTCCACTCTTAAAAACTCTTCGTGAAGCACAAATAAATTCCGAAATTTATCCCGATAATGCAAAAATTAAAAAACAGATGAATTATGCGAATCTTCGCAAAATTCCCGTGGTTGTGATTGCCGGAGAAACAGAGGTGGAAACCCAAAGTTTGCAAATAAAAAACATGACGAACGGGAATCAAATTACTGTAAAATCCCAAGATCTAATATCAGAAATTAAAAAAATAATTGAATAAAAACGATTGAAATATACATTTATGAAAACACACATTGTTTCGCCCGAATTCATTACCCTCGATATCCTTAGCGACATTTTAAAAAATAATATTCCGATTGCCTTATCCGAAGAATCGAAAAGCAGAATTATAAAATGTCGTACTTACCTTGATGAAAAAACGCGTTTAAGCGACCGTCCAATTTACGGAGTTACCACAGGTTTTGGCTCTCTTTGCGACACCAATATTTCGCACGAAGATTTAGGAAAACTTCAAAAAAACTTGGTTATGTCGCATGCATGTGGTACCGGTGATGAAGTTCCTTCCGAAATTGTAAAAATCATGATTTTCTTGAAAATCCACGCTTTATCTTTGGGTCATTCAGGCGTACAATTAAAAACAGTGGAACGTTTGATTGAATATTTTAACCACAACATCACGCCGGTTGTATATCAATTGGGTTCACTTGGGGCTTCTGGCGATTTAGCTCCCCTAGCCCATTTATGCTTACCTTTAATTGGCGAAGGTGAAGTTGATTTCGATGGCAAACGAATCAGTGGCAAAGAACTTAATGAAAAAATGAATTGGGAATCCATTGATTTACAATCAAAAGAAGGATTGGCATTACTTAACGGCACTCAATTTATGAGTTCGTATGCTTCGTGGTTAATGATTAAAAGTAAAAAACTTTCGGACATTGCCGACCTAATCGGAGCCATTTCGTTGGATGCTTTTGATGGCAGAATTGAGCCATTTCACCCTTCGATTCACAAAATCAGACCTCATTATGGACAGTTGGAAACGGCTGAACATTTCAACAATATTTTATCGGGTTCGGAATTGATAGTTCGTGAGAAAAAACATGTTCAAGATCCTTACTCATTCCGTTGTGTACCTCAGGTTCATGGAGCTTCAAAAGATGCCATTTATTACATTCGTGGAGTGGTTGAAACCGAAATCAATTCAGTGACTGACAATCCAACAGTTTTCCCTGATGAAGATATGGTGATTTCGGCAGGGAATTTCCATGGTCAACCGCTGGCTATTACGCTCGATTTATTGGCAATTGCACTTTCGGAACTTGGAAATATTTCGGAACGCCGAACCTATCAATTAATTTCTGGCAAGCGTGGACTTCCATCTTTTTTGGTTGCTAAACCAGGTTTGAATTCTGGGTTTATGATTCCACAATACACGGCAGCTTCGATTGTAAATCAGAATAAGAGCTTAACCATGCCTTGTTCGAGCGATTCCATTGAATCTTCTCAAGGTCAGGAAGACCACGTAAGTATGGGTGCAAATTCAGCCACAAAGGCGTTTCGCATTGCCGAAAATTTGGAACGTATTCTTGCTATTGAACTTCTGAATGCGGCTCAAGCAATGGAATTCCGTCGTCCATTAAAATCATCACCGATTATCGAATCGTTCATTTTAGAATATCGCCAAAACGTTCCTTTTGTAGTTGATGATACTATTTTATATAAACTTATCGAAAAATCGGTCGATTTTATCAAAAACACCGATTTAAG
>CAZFPO010000031.1:2955-20894 GCA_964521105.1 uncultured Lentimicrobiaceae bacterium
TTTTATATAAACTTATCGAAAAATCGGTCGATTTTATCAAAAACACCGATTTAAGTTTATAAGAATAATCCATTTTTAAACATATAGTCAGATAGAATTTTACAGCTAAAACTTTACGAAATTCCGTCATTATAGCCACAAAGGCTCAAAGACACTAAGGTTCACTAAGTTTTCAAAAGTAACTGGGTAATGAGGTGACTGAGTAACTGGGTAACTAGGTTACTAAGTTACTTGGTTACCCAATCACCTTGTCACTTTGTTACCATGTCCCTTTGTTACTTTGAAACTTTGAAGCTTTGTGGCTATTTTTTGATGGTTGTCATGCATCCGCTAAGGGTCGGAGTAACGCAGTGAAGCGTGGGTTTATCTGCCTTCGGCAGGCATCTGAAAAATAGGCTCTTCGTTCCGCTATCGATCCACTCTGAGTGACAATATTTCAACATAATTTTACTGTGAAACACTGTGACATTGCGAAGCAATCTGAGAAACACTGTGTAATTAAAAAGGAAAAGTTACACTATGTTTCACAGAGTACACACAGAGTTTCACTGTGTTTTCTTTGTATTACACTGTGCAACACTGTGTAATTATTTGCAGTAATGTAATCCTACAAAGTTCTTAGGCTCGTGATGCAAAGCTAAGGATTACACCTTAGCAAGGCAATAAAAATTAAACAAAAACTCATTAGAGCATGCTCTTTAAATTCGAAAATCAAACAATAACTATCCTTTTTGTGATTTTAATCACATTTTAAACAGTTATAACTGTTTGAAGAATTAAAAATCTACCAATACAAAAAAACAAAAAAAATATTCTTTGAAAAATATTATTACCTTTGCACCAATTATTTAAAATTATTACGAAAAATGGACGATTACCATTCGTGTTGCTAATTTGAATAGAGGCATTCATATAACCTCTATTCATTAATTGAAGGAGGAAGAAATATGAAAAACCTTTTAAAAAACGGACGCGGTTTAGTTTATACCGACAACATCGAAGAAGCTCTATGGATTAACATCGAAGAGCCAACTCCTGCAGAAAAAAACTACCTTTTAAACGAAATTAAAATCCCAGAAGAATTTTACAACGACATCGAGGACGTTGATGAAAGACCACGTATTGAATTTGAAGATGGCTGGTTTTTAATTATCTTACGTTTACCCATAAAAAATAGTGACCCCAAACTGCCATTTTCAACAGTTCCACTTGGAATTATTTTTAATGATTCATATTTTGTTTCAATTTGTTTTTACAAAACAGATGTTATTTCCGACTTTATTTTGTATTCGAGGCGAAAAAATATTACTAAAAAAGACAACTTTGATTTAGTATTACGACTTCATTTATCTTCGAGTGTATGGTTTTTGAAATACTTAAAACAGATAAATCAAAATATTAAACTTGCCGAACAAGAACTCGAACAATCAATTAAAAATGAAGACTTACAAACGCTTTTACAAATTGAAAAATGTTTAGTTTTTTTCACAACCAGTTTAAAATCAAACGATATTTTAGCACATCGTATTAAAAACCTTCGTGAATATAGAGATACTTTTGATGAAGATTTGATTGAAGATGTTGACATTGAGCTACGCCAAGCTCTGGAAATGACAAATATTTATAGCGACATTTTGAGTGGTATGATGGATGCTTACGCTTCGGTGATTTCAAACAACCTAAATGTTATAATGAAACGCTTGACTTCTATTTCCATAATCTTAATGATTCCTACTTTAATAGCCAGTTTATATGGTATGAATGTTCCAAATTCGTTTCAAAATAATGAATGGGGTTTTTGGATAATATTATGTATTTCTGTCTTTCTATCTTCAATTGGCGCCATTACATTTATGAGACGTAATTGGTTTTAATCCAGAACAGAGTTCGAATCGTTAAAAAATTAATTTTTATTTGATTTAATGGCTTCTTTTAAAGCATCAATTTTATTCTCCCTAGTCAAGGAATAAGTGCTACTTTTCAAATTACAAAGTTCATAGAGTTGTAAAGCTTTTTCAAGATATATTTTTGAATCACTCGAGTTCCTTTGAAAACATATTTGAGTCATTAAGTCGGCTAAAAGCTCGATGTTTTCTACACTAAATCCTTTAAAATCAACTATGTAATCATTCGACTCTTGGGTGTTTAACAACATAAATTTATTTAAATCGAACCCTGTTTCATTCAGTAACATTTCCGAAACATCATTCATTTTTTTTTCAACGGTTAGTGATGTGTTTTCGTTACCGCCAAATAGTTTTTGCCATATATGACGAATTATTAGACCTATTTTTTCAATTTCTCGGAGTAAATAATCTTTTTGTTCCATAATTTGTAATATATTATTGTTTTAAATGCCACGAATACACGAATGTATTTTTTTCTATTTTTTCTCTGTGTTCCTCTGTGTTCTTTGTGGTTGAAAGCATTTTACCACGGAGGCACGGAGCAACACGGAGGATATTTTTCTATTTTTTCTCTGTGTTCCTCTGTGTGCTCTGTGGTTGAAAGTATTTTACCACGGAGGGCACGGAGAAACACGGAGGTTTTTTCTTTTTTCTCTGTGTTCCTCTGTGTGCTCTCTGGTTGAAAGTATTTTACCACGGAGAGCACGGAGAAACACGGAGGTTTTTTCTTTTTTCTCTGTGTTCCTCTGTGTGCTCTCTGGTTGAAAGTATTTTACCACGGAGAGCACGGAGAAACACGTAGGGATTTTTTCTATTTTTTCTCTGTGTTCCTCTGCGTTCTCTGTGGTGAATTTATTTATATTATCCATCTCACTATACCATCTTTTAATCGGATGACATTAAAGTTTATTAATAAACCAACCTTTATATTTGCAAGCTTCATGTAAGTCATGAGTTGTGCTTTGTGAATTTCGGCAATAGCATCAACCGATTTTATTTCAATAATTACTTTGTTTTCAACAAGCAAATCGATACGATAGCCAGCATCCAATTTTACTTCTTTATAAATTAGTGGCAATGTGAGTTGTTTTTTAACTTCAAGTCCTGCTTTTTTTAGCTCATAGTACAAACATTCTTCATAAGCACTTTCAAGCAGACCTGGACCCAAGTTTTTGTGTACTTCTATCGCACAACCAATTATTTTTTCTGTTATCTGATTTATTTCCATATTTATTTATTTTTTCTCTGTGTTCCTCTGCGTTCTCTGTGGTTGAATGCATTTTACCACGGAGGGCATGGAGAAGCACGGAGGATATTTTTCTATTTTTTCTCTGTGTTCCTCTGTGTGCTCTGTGGCTGAAAGCATTTTACCACGGAGGGCACGGAGAAGCACGGAGGATATTTTTCTATTTTTTCTCTGTGTTCCTCTGTGTGCTCTGTGGTTGAAAGCATTTTACCACGGAGGGCACGGAGAAGCACGGAGGGATTATTTAAATTTTTTATTGCTTATTTGAATATCAAAGAACCACTATTATTTCTTCGTAAGTTAATTCATACAAATTTTAAATCAGTTCGTCAATTCGCTTATCAAAAAATGAGGAATCTACTTTAGGGTTGGTTATCTTGGCGGCGTTAACGTTGGATTGTGTGGCTTGGTAATTTGCGATATTTAGGTCGATTTATTTGTCTTTCAATTTCGTTTTTCTCATCAAGAAAAACATATTTATCTTATTAATAAACAATCGATTATAGCTAAATCAAATTAACAAACAATACAACTCAAAAACTTACTTAACAGCAATTGACTCAATTTCTACTAATACTCCTAATGGCAATTTAACAACACCATAAGCTGCACGTGCTGGTGGATTTACAGTAAAATATTTACCATAAACCCCGTTCATCGCTTGAAAATTATCCATATCACTCAATAAACAAGTTGTTTTAACAACGTTTTCGTACGTTAAACCCGCTTCTTTTAAAATAGCACCAATATTTTTCATTACTTGTTCGGTTTGAGCTTCAATTCCCTCAGGAATTTGACCATTTTCAGGATTAATTGGAATTTGTCCCGAAATAAAAACCATTCCATTTGCTTCAATCGCTTGACTGTATGGACCAATTGCTTTTGGTGCATTCACCGTGTTAATTACTTTTTTCATATTATTTGATGTTTTAAATTTTTGCTACGAAGATATAAATTTTAGTAAAGCCATGGTATTTTGAATAGAAAAAACCAGAGTTCTTATTGTAAAAAACTCTGGTTTCTAAAAAGGAAAATAAGCTTTTAAATTTTTATAATTTTACCTAATTGAGAGATATTTTTTGTGTCAATTTTTAAGAAATACACCCCATTTTTGAGATGACCTATGTTAAATTCAAAAACATTATCCCCATTTGGATTAATTATTCCCTTATCAATTATTCTTCCCGAAACATCATATACAGAGTAATCCAAATTTTTAGCATCAACACTTGGTAGATTAAAGAAAATTTTATCATGTGAAGGATTGGGCGAAATAATTATACTATTATCATAGTTATTACTAAACTCACTAATTTCTGTCGGTTTATAACGAACATAACGCATCTCCCAACCTTGTTTTTGCACCAATTCGTTTGTAATAAATTGCAAATACACTTTATTACCTGTTGAATATAAAACAGGAGGCAAGCTATTGCCCGAGTATGAACCAATCAGAGGAGCATTCACATCTTCTCCATCATAAATATTTAGAATATCATTATTTTCTTCGGTATCGAAGTAAATAAAATTCATTCTAACTTGAAACGAGTCGGTAGCAATGGTATAACGACAATCGGAATTATTTTTATAGAGCGATTGGTTGCTACCATCGTTAAATGTAACTTCATTTTCGAAATATTCTTTATCATGAATGCAATATTCCTGATAAATAGGAGCAATATTTATCACAGCACTTTGATAACTGCTAAAATTTCCATTACCCGAATTCAAACTATCGAGTAAAAAATATCCATTACCAGCACCACTCCAGCCCCAATTCATGTGAAAATAAAGAGAATCGTTTACCCCATCGCAAACCCAAGCATGACCTCCAGCACTTGCATCATTGCCCGAATATAAAACAGGCATATTTGTATATAAATTATCGATAATTAATCTACGCCATTCAAATAATCCGTATGCACTACGTTCAACATACCTTGCATCGGTTCTGTAACCAAAATGCTCAATAAACGAACCCAGAGCAAGTTCAGAATTCGACCCTGAGCCGGTTGGTCCATAATTCATATCTACCGAAACACCGCAATGATAAATTAGTTTTGAAATTTCACTTCGTGTATTTCCTGTTGATACATTTCCCATTGCATTCCAATCGTAGGTAGTATTTCCATAATTTACCGTAATATCGCCAAAATGAGGATGATTATATGAGTGAACCCCATTACCATTAGCCGGATATTTATGATAATACATTATTTGCCCCATTGATGTTGCAACACAACCGGCATAACAACGACCGTTTGGTCCCGATGATATTGCTGGGCACGAATCGTTATAAAGCTCCGCTTGATTCCATCTTGAAGTTAACAATGGCTGCACACCTGTAATTATTGGTATGGATTTTTGAACAAATTGATTAAAAAGAATATCCCATTTAGGATGTTTAAAACTACTTTTACTTTCTTTAATAATTTGCAACATAGGTTTAGTGTATTGACTTATCCAAAAATTTAAAACCTCTGGCATTTTTTCGGTAGGAAAAACCTGTTCATCTGAATAACCAATGATAGGTTCAAACATGTCATTTGCTGATACTATTACAAATCCATGTTCAAAATTAAAAATGTATAGCAACTTAAATCCGTCTTGCTGAATTGTGCTAACATGCTGGATATTAGCCTGGGTATTTTTATCCTTTAGTACATAGTTTTGATAAAACTGAGATGCCATATAATTAGCTTTAGCTGTATCAACTGGGCTACTAATCAATGTTTGATTTACTAACACTTGCAGTATTAATAAAATTAAACATTGATAAATGGTGAATTTTGTTTTATTTGTCATTTTTTATAATTTTAAATTAAAAATTAGCTCTTAATGATATCATAAAATTTCTACCTGGCGCACTAATTCCGGATGCAAAGTAGCGATAATGTGCATCAAAAATATTTTCCACACCACCTTGAATCGTAAATCCATTTACGATAAGGTAAGAAATTTTAATATTTGCGGTGTACCAAGCAGGCATTCCAATATAATTTCCGTTAGCATCAGTTGGATTAACTTGCAGATTATCTTCACCCGATGGGCTATAATCTTCTAGCTTTTTCCAACCATTGTATCTAAAATATATATCCGATGAAAACTTATGGAGTTTTAATCGAAAAGAAGTCATCCCATAAATTGGTGGAATATGGTCTAGTGGTGTTTTATCATCATCATTCAAGCGGGCATAAGTGTAAGTTAAATTACTGACGATTGAAAAATTATTGGTAACATTTGCTGCTAAACTGCCTTGAAAACCATAAATTGTAGCTTCGCCAACATTTTGCATAGATTGAACGGCACACATGTTACCATCAAACATTGTAGAATCGGCTCCACCAAATGTTGTTGGTCGAACTTGCAGAGCATCTATTAAATACGAATAAAACCCAGTAACTTCAACCTGAACCGATTTATTAAACACTTTTCCAATAGTTAATTCCGAATTATAAACGTATTCAGGCTTTAAATCGGGATTTGGAATAATTAATAAATGATTTGACCCTTTCGAATCGTTTAATTTGGTCATGTCATCAATATTTGGTGCACGATATCCCGAAGCAAAGTTTATGGCAAAACGCCAATCTTTACCAGGCATATAAACCAAACCCAATTGACCGTTAAACGCGTTACTAGCTTGTTTTATGGTTTTATCAAATGGGAATTTTGTAATTGACATCATAGTATCAGTATAATTACATTCCAACTGGTTTCCACTAAAACGTATGCCTTGACTAAATACTAACTTTTTACTAATTTCCCAATTATGAGTTAAATAAACTGCGTAATTCATCATGTAGTTTTCACCATCAGGGTATCTACTTGCAGCATTCAGCTTTGTTTCGCCATTTGACAATATTTGGTTATATGCATACGACCCAATATCATTATATGTAAACTCAAATCCATAACGTAATTCATTTTTGTCTGTAACATTTTTTTGTAAATCAGCATTAATGGATAACAGATTAACCGTTTCTTCTTGATGAGTTGCATAAGTTTTATTTATTTTTCGAGATATTCTGTCTTCACTTATATTTTGATAACCAATAATTAAACGAGCATCGTTATATATGCGTGAGTTTTTTAAATGAGCCATAAAATAACTAAATAGTCTTGTTTGAGGCCCATAATACCATTCAGCATATTTTGGCACTCCACCACTCATTTCGAGTAAGCGGTCGCTACGTGGTATATTTGAAGAATTTGAATACTGAAAATTTAAACTAAATTCAGCTTTTTCGCTTGCTTTAAATGAGAACTTTTGAAGCACATCGTATTGATAATATCCACTGTTTAGCATAGTATATGGATTCGGATTTATTTTAACGCTATCTTTATCATTTATCCGTTCAACATAATATGTATTTTTACCCCAATCACCATACAAGGGATTATCAATTCGTCCAATCGTTAAATCGCCAATATTTTTATACGACACGTTTGTAATTGATGCAAACTTCTTAGAAGCGATGTTTAGAAAAACACTTCCGCCATATTCATTAGCAGCAGAGGCATATCGAGTCATTGCCGAACCCGTAATCAATAACTTATCATTTGAAGAATAAACAGGGCGTTTTGTTTGAAAGGATACCACACCACCTATTGCATCGCTACCGTAAATTACCGAACCTGGACCATAAACAATTTCTGTGCGTTCGAGCATATACGGGTCGATTGTTATGGCACTTTGTAAGTGTCCCGAACGATAAATAGCATTATTCAAACGAACACCATCAACAACCATTAGCACTTTGTTTGCTTCAAATCCTCTTAAAACTAAACTCCCCCCTCCTAATTGACTTGTTTGCATATAAGCCAATCCAGTTTGAGCAACCATTTCAGCAGTATTTTGAGGCATATTTTTCTGTACTTCATCGGCACTTATTACTTCAATTTTTGACGGAATATCCACTTTTTTTTCTTCAAATTTGTTTGCCGATAAAACTACAGTATTTAACGTTATAACGCTAAATTTAAGTTTAACAACGCTATTATCATAAAGCTTTGATTTAGAAATCCGCTGAGTTTCATATCCCAAAAATGAGATAGTAATCTCATCGGTATCTACAAATTTATCAATCATCGCTTCCCCTTTTTTATTGGTTGTTACTGATACTGTTTTGCTTTGATTGTATATATGAACCCCCTGTAATACTTGATTAGTTTCTGAATCAATTACTTTAATTTGCTGAGCAAAGTTAGGCATGCTCAATATTATTAGTAATAGTATTAAATATACTTTTTTCATTTTTAAAAATTTTAAATACAACTTATTTTATTCAATAATAACTTTATTGAATACTTTAACACATCATGAAATTACTTTCAATTTAGTTCAATTTATTTGAAAAGATTCTTGTAAAATTTAAAATAATTTTACATATACTTCGATAACTAAACGAATTAACGAAAAGTTACTTTTTCCGTTTTCATATAGTATCTAAAAAAATTGAAGGGTAATTTCAAAAATCAAAAAATCACAACGAAACTAACTTAATATTTTAAGATAGAATATTGTAGACTCAATACAAACAAAAAACGGCTAACAACAAGGAGGATGAAAAATATATTTAACAAATAGATTTTCGGATATTTGTTTATCAAAATTGATAATATTGATTGATTTATCAAACAAAAACAAATCTACATTTTGGCGTTCATAAAATAATAATAAAACTAAAGAAATTAGCTTTTGATTAGAGTGCTGTTTTGGATTAGAAGGTAAATTTTCGCGAACCATTTTGTCTAAACTATCAAACAAACCCGATTCTTTTACATCATGAAAACAAGTATAATGAGTTACGTCTCCTAAATCTTCATATCTAATAATGTCATACATCTGCCCCTTATACCTAAATTCTCCTTTGTGCATTCTAACAAATGATCCATCATTTCCAAATTCTACACTTTTAGGAATATATAAACTAACTAATTGATTTTCTGGAATTGAAAATTTAATTTGACGTTTAACTTCTTTTTTAACTTTATATTGTAAAATTTTAAATGTTACAAAATATCCTAAAGAACTATAAATAATGGTAATAACCATAAATATTGAAGTAATTTGAAGGAATATTTTTTTCATAAATCACCTTTATGAGGCAAATTTAAGTTTTTTCAGTTATTTTGAACAATTATACAAACAAAATTTATTTTTCATTTTCCGTTGTCCGAAGTATCCGACCCAAAAACGTTATCCGAAGTATCCGACTTCGGATATTTTTCCCGAAGTATCCGACTTCGGTTAAAATTTGTCCGAAGTCAGAGACTTCGTACAACGGCTCAAGACAAATCAACTTTCACAATATCAATTACACTTTCCATATCGGCATAGTTACTGGCACTTGAATATAAATAATCTTCAGGATTCTCAACTATTCCTGCTTTTACAGGATTATTATGTATATATTTGATTTTCTGATTAATAAACTTATTACTATAAAGTTCAATAGGATGATTGTCCTGTTTCCAAAACTGAAATGTTTCATTATTTCTACATTGAGCTCCATATCTAGAAAATTGTTCAATCATCCATTGTGATTTTAATTCTTCGCTAGAAATTAAAATTGAAGTAATCGTTCGACTTGTATATTTTTTAAAATCTCGAATGATGTCGCTAAGATTATTTTCGGATGCTTGAACGACCAAATGAATATGATTTTTCATAATTACAAATGCAAAAATAACCAATCCTTTTTCTTTCTGACTGTACTTTAAACTATCAATAATCACCTCTCTACATGGTTTTATGTCAAAAACATCAATCCATCCAACTACCGTTGAAGTAATAAAATAAGTTTTAGACTGATCATAAATTTTATACCTAAATCCCATTTTGTTTTATTTGATGTTGACCGAAGTTGACCGAAGTCTCCGAACCAAAAACGTTATCCGAAGTCAGAGACTTCGGACAACATTATTTTAAAGCATGATATAAAATTTCCACGGGATGAAATGCGGTTTTTTCGGCACCATCTTTAATTTGATGTCGACAACTTGTTCCCGTAGCCGTTATTTTTGTTGTTTTTTGAGCATTTCGAACAGCTGGCAATAGAACCATTTCACCAACGGCTATTGATGTTTCAAAGTGTTCTTTTTCGAAGCCAAATGCACCAGCCATTCCGCAACAACCCGAAGCAATTTCTTCGACATGATAATTTTCGGGAATTTGCATCATGATTTTTGAGGGGGTTGTGGATGCTAAGGCTTTTTGATAACAATGTCCATGAAAAATTATCTCTTGTTTTTCATCTGTGAAAAGTTCTTTTGAAATGTTTCCTTTTTGAAATTCAGAAGCGATAAACTCATCAATTAAAAAACAGTTTCGCGATAATTTGCGAGCATCGCTTTGTAAATGCTCATCAACAAGCTCGGGGTATTCATCTCTAAAAGTTAAAATTCCAGATGGCTCAATTCCGATTAATGGCGAATTGTCGTTAATCAAATCTTTGAAAACTGTAACATTTCGAATGGCTAATTCTTTGGCTTTTTTGAGTAATCCTTTCGATAAAAATGTACGCCCACTATGAGCATGTTTTACAATTTTAACTTCATAATTCAAAGTACTCAAGAGTTTTAGTGCTTTAATTCCGATTTGAGTATCGTTAACATCTGTAAATTCATCCATGAAAAAATAAACTGTTTTTAATGGATGTTCGGGTTTTTTAAGATGTTTTTTAGCCCAATTGCGTAAGGTTATTTTGTAAACGGTTGGAATACTGCGTTTAGGGGCAAAACCCAAACTGATTTTTAGCAAGTAAGATGTGAGTGGATTGCTTGCAAAAAAGTTAAAAATATGTGGAATTTTAGCTCCCATTGCATACATATATGGAAAATTCCCGATTAAAAAAGTTCGAAGTGGAACTCGATTTGATTTGTAATATTGGTGAAGAAATTCGGCTTTAAACTTTGTTATGTCGACATTAGAAGGGCATTCGGCTTTACAGGCTTTACAACTCAAACACAAATCCATGACTTCATAAATTTCCTTGTGGTCAAATCGATTTTTTTTGGTTGAATTGGTTAAAAATTCCCTCAAAATATTTGCTCTTGCTCGAGTAACATTTTTTTCATCATTACTAGCTTGATACGATGGACACATGGCACCACCAGCAAGAATTGTCTTACGACAATCGCCGGAACCATTGCATTTTTCAACAGCACGAATTAACCCACCCGTGGACGAAAAATCGAAAATTGTTTCTATTTCGGGAGTTAAAACATCGGGCTCGTACCTTAAAAAGGAGTTCATGGGTGGAGTGTTCACAATTTTATTTGGGTTGAAAATATTTTTCGGATCCCAAACTTTTTTCAAATCTTTAAACGATTCATAAATTTTATCTCCGAGCATTAATGGAATAAACTCTCCACGCAACCTGCCATCGCCATGTTCACCACTTAGTGAGCCATTGTAACGTTTTACCAATTTTGCAGTTTCAAGTGCAATTTCATGAAACAGTTCAACGTCCTTTGAGTGTTTTAAATTTAAAATCGGACGAAGATGAAGTTCACCTGTGCCTATGTGAGCATGATAAACACAACTTAGTCGTTTTCGTTTTAAAAGCTCATCAAACTCTTTTATATAATCGGGTAATAACCTCGGACTTACTGTGGTGTCCTCTACAACAGGCACTGGTTTGGCATCACCGGGCATATTCGATAATACGCCCAGTCCAGCTTTACGTAAATCCCAAACTTTTTTCATGTCTGCACCAATAATCAATGGGAAGTGAAAACCATACGAAGCTTGTCTCATTTCGTTTTCAATCTCTTTAGCTTTTAAGGCAACTTCTTCATCGCTTTGTTCAACGATTTCAACAATTAAAATGGCACCGGGATCACCTTCTACAAAAAACCGATTTTTTCGTTGCTCGATGTTATCCTTTGTTAAATGCAGAATCTCATTGTCCACTAATTCTACCGAAAACGGTTTGTATTTTAATGCAATCAAATTGGCATGCAAGGCTTCTTCTACCGAATTTAGATGAACACACAAAAGCCCTTTATATTTTGAGGGCAGGGGTTCTAAATTCACTTTTATCTCTGTTATTAAACACAAAGTACCTTCGGAACCGGCTATTAAACTCGAGAAATTAAATGGATTACCTTGTGAATTAAAAGGTTTCATTTCGGCAAGCATATCAATGGCGTACCCAGTATTTCGGCGTTTGATGGACGAATCAGGAAATTGTTTGCGAATCTCTGATGTCATTTCAGCATCCGAAAGCAGTTCGTTGATGTAACGATAAAGATCACCTTCGGTATTGTTGAGCACTGTTTTTTTTGAAAATTCGTTACTTGATAAATTCTCGAAAACTACTTCACTTCCATCGTGCAATAAAGCGTTAACCGATAATGTATGTTCGCGTGTACTTCCAAAAACAAGCGAATTGGCACCACACGAATTGTTGCCAAGCATTCCACCAATCATACAACGGTTTGAAGTGGACGTTTCGGGAGCAAAAAACAGTACTTCTTTCGCAACCACTCTATTTAGTTCATCACGAATAACACCTGGCTCCACTCTAGCCCAACGTTCTTTGACATTAATTTCTAAAATCCGAGTCATGTATCTCGAAACATCAACGATTAAGCCGTTTCCAACTACCTGTCCAGCCAATGATGTCCCAGCAGCACGCGGAATCATTGGAATTTCATTTTCGGTGCAAAATTTCAATATGGTTTTTAAGTCGTTTGAATCTTTTGGATATACAACACCCAAGGGTTTTTCGCGATATGCCGAAGCATCGGTTGCATACATTAATTTTCTGACTTCGGTAGTAAATAACTCCCCTTTTAATTGAGTTGATAATTGAGATAATAAGTTTTCCATTGTGCATACTTTTATACCTTACAAAAGTATACATTTTGATAGAATTAGTAATTTAAAATTTTGCTATAAAATGAATTTGAAAAACAAACTATTTTGAATTTTCATTTAATAATTTGAAGTATAGTTCGCGACAAAGCCATGCATCAGTAGCTGCATAAACCAATTGAGATTGAGATAATGGAAAAGTTTCCCAATTACTGGTTTGTTGTTTTTTGCTTAATTTGTTTTCAAATAAACGAGCCGTTAATGTTTTTAAACCCGATTCGGCAAAACCTTTATCTTTTGCTAATTTTGATAAATCACATGACCCTTTTATTAAAACACCAGTTGAGCGATATATTTTTTTAACATCATCGCCAATTGCAACACCTATTTTCATATATTTATCATTCTCTAAAAACGCTTTAAGTTTAGTACCAATATGAAACTGAAGAATGTGAAAAATCCAAACTTTGTGTTGTCCAGCTATTTGTATAATAGAAACCTTATTTTCACGACCTGAAACAAATACTGGCTTAGTTTCGGAATCAAAGCCAAAAATATTTTCACAAATTAAATCATCAACAACTTTTTCAGCATCAATGGTTGAACTTACTACAACAATTTCACCACTATAAGTTATAATTGGTAGCGTATTTATGATATCTTTTGATATTATTTCATTCATTTTTATAGTTCTAAAATATTGTCGTTATAGTGTTTTTTAAAATTCGGCGATTCAATCATTTTCCGCAAATTAGATAGGGTATAATAGGGGGTTTCGGTAATAAACATATTTATAATTGATTGAGGAACATCACCTGCTGGGTCGCTATGATTTTGAAATACAACTTTTACACGATTTTTGTCAAGTGGGGTTAGCACATACGAACTTTTCACATAAGTCATTCTTACGTATCCTTTGTCGGGAACCATTCCTTTAACAGCTAACGTATTAATTGATACAACTAAGGTTGTTTTATTTTGTGAAACCGAATATTGATAAACAAAATCGCGATTTTTCACAGGCCATGGTGTTTTAATAACATTATAAATATATCCCTTAAAATCATTTTCTTTTTTAACACGATATGATTCAATGCAATTATATACCCATGTGGGATAATTATTAACATCATCTAATACATAAACAATGCTTCCTAAATTCGTATTAATAATTGTTTCCCCTTTAAATTCTTTTATTTGAGACCAATCGAGTTTTCGTGTCCACACTTTTATTCCATTTTTTTCGAATTCTAATACCCAATTTTGTGAATAAACTTCAAAAATCCCGACAAATAAAATGACTAATAGTAATACTCTTTTTTTATATTTCATAAGAATTAATGCTTTTGTCAAAATTAAACAATAATTTAAAATCTTTAATATTTATTTTTTTTATTTGGAATAAATGATTGCTGTAATTATATAAACTATTGTTTTTCTGAGAAATACATTTTAAATCATACTTTTTTTTAAAATAAATAGAAATGCAATTTTACAAACTAAGTTTGAACAAACAACAAAATTGATTAGGTTTGCATAAAAAAACAAAATGCAAATTGCAATTGACTATATACAGAACAATTTATTAGAACTTATTGCTGCTTTATTTGGCTTTTTGTATGTAATATTGGCAGCTAAACAAAATTATCTTTGTTGGCTTTCGGGGATTATCATGGTAACTATTTATACATGGATTTTTTATCATCAAAAAATTTATGCGAATATGTTTTTACAAATAATTTACCTTTTTATGAGTTTATACGGATTTTACTGCTGGGTTAGTAAAAAAGAAGGTAAAGAGATTAAAGTTACCAAAATGGATAATTCTTACCGGCTACTGATGCTCGTTTTGTTAGTAATGTTAACGGCTATGACCTATTTAATGCTTCAGAAAACAAATTCCACCATGCTTTTTGCCGATGCAATTACCGCTGCAGCAGGATTAGTTGCCACATGGATGCAAGCTCGAAAATACATCGATAACTGGCTGCTTTTTATCCCAACTGACATTGCTCTAACTTACATGTTTTATGTTCAAGGACTCTATGTAACTTCAATTCTTTATTTTATTTATACGTTTTTAGCTATTTATGCCTATTTGCAATGGCGAAAATCTCTATCTTTAAAAAAGGCATAAGGTGGTTTATAAAATTGCTATAACAGGACCAGAATCGACAGGTAAAACTCAATTGACTGAACAATTGGCAAAGCACTACAATACTTTGTGGGTGCCGGAATTTGCCCGAGAATATATCGATTCGTTAGATAGACCATACCGTTATGATGACATTGAAATCATTGCCAAGAAACAAATTCAAAGCGAAAACAACATCATAAAACAGGCTTATAACTTCCTTTTTTGCGATACCGATATACTAGTAACCAAAGTTTGGAGTGATTTTGTTTTTGGAAAATGCAGTAATTGGATTGAAAAACAATTAATTGCACACAAATACGATTTCCATTTGCTTTGTGATATTGATTTAGAATGGGAATACGACCCACAACGAGAGCATCCGAATAAACGCATTGAGTTGTTTGAAATATACAAAAATCATTTAATTAACTTTGATTTCCATTTTTCAATAGTAAACGGAAAAGGAAACGATCGAATTTTAAATGCTATTAAAATTATTGACAATCAATTTAATAAATAAAATGAACCAAAATCTTAAAAAAAATTTATGGTTTGCAATTACTCCATTTCTTACTTTTTTAGCATGTTTGTTTTCTGCAACTATATTTAATGATATTTATCTTAATAGTATCGACCCTGATTTTGTATACCTAATTAACGGATTAAATGTTTTTCGAGGCGATTTTCAAGCTATCATACATGTCGATCATCCTGGAACACCTCTTCAAATTTTAATTGGAGGATTTATTGCATTAATAGGTACAATTAGAGGTGCCGACAATATTACTATTGATGTGTTAAGTAATCCACAAATTTACATTAGAACAATCATCATTGTTTTTGGATTTTTTCATTCCTTCGTTTTATTTTTTATCGGACAAAGATATTTTAAACATCAAAACAACATTTTTCAAAGTATATTATTACAATTTTCTTTTTTAATTTCAGCAACAGTAGTTCTTGCCCAATCAAAACTTTTTACCGAAACGCTACTTCCACTTGGCTCATTATTAATTATTCTACTTTCGATTGAATTAGTTTGGGGAAAAATGAAGGAGTTAAAATTCACATGGCTAACTGGTATTATTGTGGGTGTTTTTGTGGCAGTTAAAATCACATTTCTCCCACTTCTTTTTTTACCGTTTATTTTAATAACAAAATGGAGAAATAAGTTAATCTTTGTTTTTACATCAATCATCTCTTTTGTAATTTCGGTTTTACCTGTAATTAGCAAATTAACTTTTTTCAAAAATTTTATTCTTGGAATTGCAACTCATGATGGTTTATATGGAAAAGGGCAAGAGTCGCCAATTAACATCAACCAATTAATAAACAACATTGGAAAATTGTTGACAATAGAATACTCTTTTTCTATTATTTTAATAGTATCTATTATAATCATTGTTTATACAATTATTAAAACACCCAAATTGGCTCTTAAAAATATTGAGATTAGGTTGCTTTTTGCTATTACTGCAGTTTTTATTGCTCAATTAATAATGGTTTCAAAACATGCTGGAATAAGGTACATGGTTCCGGCATTAATGCTTTCAATACTTGCTCTAACTGTTATTATCCTACAATTAAAATCAAATAATAAAATATTTTTTCCACTTCTAACGCTTATATTTGCATTTAGCTCATATAACCTAATTAGTACTTTTTCGGAAAACATTAGTAATTATCGTTTGCAAACTAAAACATTAAACTTTGTAAAAAATAATATTAAAAAAGACGATGCGGTGTTAGTTATTTCGCGAGATTCGTGGATGGGAAGCCCTTTTGTGGCTCATTCAATCATGTTCGGGAAACTTTATTGTGCTTCACAAGGTCCACAATACTCAAAATATCTTAAAAAAATTTATCCCAAATTTTATTTTTGGACACATCATAATCAACAATATTGCAATTGGGAAAACAATATCATGCCCGACCAATTTTTATCATCAAATCAGACTTTTTATCTTTATATTCAAACCGACTATCCTGATTTTTTCCAATCGGTAATGGCTGACTTTAAACAACGACTAAAATTTCAGAACCACGATTCAGTGGATTTCAAACTCTGCTATTCCGATACAATATTAGATGAAGAAATTTATGAAGTTCGAATTCATCACCCAGTAATTCCAGAGCCAAAATTTAAACTATTTTGCGATTTTGAAGAAAATGTTGCAAATCAATACACTTTAATTAAAACAAATATTGATACACTACACATCGAAGATGGATTAAGAAGAACCGACTACGATAAATTTGAAGGAAAATTTTCGGTTTGCATAACTAAAGATAACCCTTATGGTATATCGGTAAAAATGGATAACATTCATCAATTTGATTTTATAAAAGTAAGTTTGATGTGCAAGCGAGCAAATCAAAAAGACGTATGTTGCATTGCACTTAAGGCAAACAATCCCAATGACGGCTTTTCAACTTCGGGAGGAAATATTGTGGAAGAAATTAATGGTTGGGAAAAACTCCTATTCTCTTTTCGGTTAAATCATGAGCCAATCGATGGAAAAATTGAAATGTTTGTTTGGAATATCAGCAAAAACCCCATGTATTTTGACAACCTTCAAATTGAAATTTACTAATCTTCAAATCATTTAATTAGGGAAGAACGAAGTAGGGAAGAACGAAGTATTCGATTTGATTCATTAGCACATTAGCAAATTATACAATTAGCACATTTTCAAATTTTCAAATTGGCACTTTAGCACATTAAATCATTAGCACATTAGCACAATAAATAATTAGCACATTAGCACATTAAATACTTAGCACATTAGCACATTAAATAATTAGCACTTTAGCACATTGAAT